>DATJZY010000145.1 GCA_035577985.1 Candidatus Eisenbacteria bacterium | reverse complement strand
ACCGTGGTTCCCGCGAACCCGACCTCCGCGGATTCGGCCTTCGGCGCCTTCATCGACTTCCTCGTGACCACGAAGAAGAAGGGCAAGAAGCCCGGCAGCCGCACGATCATGGCGTCGGCGCAGGCCGACGTGAAGCCGGCCGGGAAGAACAAGGACTCCGACAAGACCAAGTTCACCTGCAACCCGCAGCCGGGGACGTGCCCGACCACGACGACGACCACGACCACGCTGCCCGGCGTCTGTGGCGACGGCACCGTGAACCCGGGCGAGGCGTGTGATCCGGCCGCGTCGCCGACCGGCTGCGCGGCAGGGAGCCTCTGCCAGTCCGATTGCACGTGCCTCGTCTGCGCGTCGTCGACCGGGACGATCAACTTCACCACCGGCACGAACGTCAGCGCGAATTGCGGCGGCGTCGGCCTCCAGCCCGAGGCGCAGGCGCCGACCAGCGGTAGCGTCAAGGTGCACAACGTCACGGCCAACACGGACTCGATGCTGGCCCTCGGCGCCGGCTGCCTGTACGTCGGCGGTGGCGCGAGCACGGTGCCAGGTGGCGCGACGCCCGACGGAGCGACGAGCATCCTCGACGTCACGCACTCGTGCCCCGATACGAACAATACCCTGCTCGTCGGGCCGCACACCGGCGACAAGCTCTCCTGCACCGCCGCCGCCGGGCCGGGTAAGAGCTGCATCAACAGCCCCACGTCGTTCCCACTCCCCACCTGCACGAGCGACGCGGATTGCGGTGGTGTCGCCGGCGCCTGCATCGACACGCCCAACTGCTTCTTCGGCCCGCCGCTCCCGATCGAGAACGGCCCGCTTTCGACCTGCGTCCTCAACACCTTCGGCAACGCGGGCGGGGGGCAGATCGCGAAGAACACGGGCGAGGCGAAGCTCATCCTGCCACTGCGCTCCCACACCTTCGTGACGAGCGACCAGACCATAACGGGCACGCCGTGCGTCCAGTGCGTGGACCTGGGCATGGGTCTCAAGTGTCAGGGCGGCCCCAACGATCAAATGGACTGCACGCCGGTCGGCACGCAGGGCACGACGCTCGATTGCCCGCCTCCTGGCACGTATCTGCCGGAATTCCCCGTCAGCCTCGACCCGCTGTCGACGGGAACCGTGACGCGATCGGATCCGGGCGGCGTCTTCTGCCCCGGTCAGGGTCTCAACCCGGGTGACGGCGCTCCCGGCTTCGGCGGCACGAACGTCCTGACCGGCGTCGACCTCACCGCGGTGGCCACAGAGGTCACGGAGATCGGCGCGCCGGCGGGCAACATCTCGGACATGGCGGGACACAGCACGACCCTCGCGTCGGTGTTCTGCATCCCGGCCACCGGGAACGGCCTGATCGACGGCGCCGCGAGCCTGCCCGGACCGGGCGCGGTCTCGCTGCCCGGAATGATCCAGCTCCAGTAGGCCAAGGAAGGGAATCATCATGATTACGACGAACATACGGATCGGCGGGCTCGCGATCGCGCTCCTCGCGGTGTCGGTGCCCACCGCATTCGCCACGGTGGCGGGCGGTGGCCCGTCGAAGTCCGACTGCTACGCCGTGTTCAACGGCGTCGACGCCAACGTCGGAACCAACCAGCTCCAGTGCAAGGACGGCGACCCCTGCGACGCCGACGGCACCACCGACGGCACCTGCACCTTCAACATCAGCGTGTGCGCGTACGAGCAGGGCGACGCGGGCTGCACGCCGCAGCCCATCGCCTCCTACAAGGGAAACTGGGTAACCAAGGGTTTCCCGGTCCCGCCGGTCGCTGGCGACTCCACGGTCGAGACCTGCGGCACGACGCAGCAGGTCCAGCTGCCCCTGAAGGTCACGAAGAAGGGCACCCAGAAGCCGAGCAAGCCTCTCACGCTCACGCTGGTGGCCAAGGCCAGCACCGGCTCGCCGAAGACGGACAAGGACAAGCTGAAGCTCAAGTGTCTGGTCGGCGACGCCAAGTGCCCGGCGAATCCGAACGGTGGGCCCAGCCAGGTGACGTTCACCGTGCCCACCTCCGGCTCGGACCTCGACACCGGTGAGTCGGGCAAGTCGCACAACTTCATCACGCCGAGCGGCAGCCAGCTGAAGTACTGCCTCACCGGCTGCGACGAGAGCTCCAACCCGACCTGCCAGGCCAGCGGCGCAACCGGACAGGGCAGCCTCAACGGCCCCGCGTTCGGGCCTCCGCTGCCCCTGTTCTCCTCGAACGTCGCCGTCTGCGTGATCAACCGCTACGCGGATCCCCAGATCACCGCGACCCTGAACATCCAGGACGGCAGCTTCGACGCGTCCACCACGCCGGTGAACCTGCTCGCAGACACCTATCAGGGCTCGGCGACGCAGGTCTGCCCGCGCTGCACGAACGGCAAGTGCGACACCGGCCGGAACGCCGGCCAGTCGTGCAACGTCGAGGGCCAGGTCGTCGTCAACAACCCGCCCACCATCGTCAACGCGAAGTACCCCGTCTCCCGCGACTGCCTGCCGGAAGGCTCGGCGCTGCTCGGCACGCCGGCCGTGGCGCTGGGGCTGGTGACCGGAACCTCGACCCTTCAGAACAACACATCCGGGACTCCAACGACGCAGCAGTGCCCCGATTGCCCCTGCGCTGGCCAGGTTCGGCACGACGAGTGCAACCTCACGGGCGCCACGAACTTCGTCTGCAACGTCGACTGCTCGACCTCCACCGACTTCAAGGGTGGCATCCAGCAGTTCTGCTGCAACAATCCGCAGAAGACGCCCTGCTTCCCGACCAACCCCAACACCGGCATCGGCAACATCACCCGGACGGGAACGCCGGTGGTCACCCAGCCGGCGTGGCCCGACCCGACGTATCCCAAGAAGGCCGACGGCGGCGTACTGGCCAGCGCCTTCTGCATCCCCCCCACCGGTGCACCGCTCGTCGACTCGACGGCCGGCCTCCCCGGTCCTGGGGCGCTGCTCCTGCCCGGCTCGATCGTCTTCACGAAGTAGTCCCTGCCCGGAACGCGTCCGACGAGGGCGGCGGAGCCAGAAGGCTCCGCCGCCCTTTTTCATCCGGTCGCAGAATCGCGCCGCACGGTGCGATCGATGACGCTTCCGCATTGCAAAGCCCGCCCGATGTGCGGTAGCTACGCCCAGCCTTACAGCCGACAAAACCAGGGAGGGGTGGGAATGTCGGACCGCCGTCACGTGAAGAGGCTCACCGCGGTCGTGCTGGTTGCGATCGGGCTCTGTCTGCCCGGGTACGCGCGCGCGACGCAGAAGTTCGGCCCGCTGGAGATCTCCGGCAACCTGCAGAGCCAGAACCTCATGCGCATGCAGGACGCCAGCAACTACCAGTACATCCAGAACCGCAACACGGCGCACCTGCGGCTGGACTACGACTGGCTCCAGGGCGGCAAGTTCATGAACAACTACGACATCCCGTTCATCCAGTCGTCGAAGCTGTTCGTGCTGTGGCGCGGCGTCTACGACAGCGTCTACGACACGCTCCCGCAGATCGGCCAGAAGGAAGACATTCACGGCAAGGCCTACGGCGGCCAGCACGTGTGGGACTTCGCCCACCAGTTGAAGACGCCGCACGGGACGCTGTCGCGGCAGCTCTTCCTCGACAGCCTCACCACCAACGAACGCGACGCCTTCAAGTTCGACAACCAGCTCCGCGAGCTCTACGTCGACCTGAAGCTCCGCCAGATCCCCCTCACCGTACGCGCCGGCAAGCAGCAGATCGTCTGGGGCGAGACCGACAACTTCCGCATGCTGGATCGGGCGAACTCGCTCGACCTCACCTGGCACTTCCAGCAGGAGATCCCGCCACCGGCCTTCGGCTGGGACGAGATCCGTCAGACCTTCTGGATGTTCAAGTTCCTCTACGATCTGGGCGACGTGTTCGGCACGAGCCAGAACTTCCTCGAGTGGTACTGGAACCCCGGCGACTGGGCGCCGGCGAAGCAGGCCTTCTTCCCGCGCCCCTGGGGCCTTCCCTTCCTCAATCCACTCACCAACCCGATCGACGGCGCGTTCACCGCGGGCCCCTGCCTCGACTCCGCCGGCAAGCAGCTCTGCCAGCGCCTGATCGGCGGCTCGAAGATCTTCAAGCAGGGCACCTACACGCGCAACCCGCTCGAGAACAGCCAGGTGGGCGTGCGCTACCACGCGATCCTGCCGGCCGGCATCGAGACCGGGCTCGTCTACTTCTATCAGCGCTGGGCTGGTGACGACGGCACCAACTACGCGCCACTCAAGGGTGTGCCCTCGTCGGGCAACTCGGCCCAGGACGTCGCGGCGCTGCAGCGCTTCGTCAACAAGGGCGAGTTCCCTGCCGAGGCCTACGCGCCGTACGTCCACTCGATCGGCCTCTCGGCCAACTACTCCGACGAGCAGTACACCCAGGCGGTGTTCCGTCTCGAAACCATCTACGACATGGGGGTTCCCTTCTTCGACACCACGAAGGTGACGCTGTTCGACAACCCGGCGCTGCCCGGCATCACGAAGAAGGACATGTGGAAGGGCATGTTCGCGTTCGATCGGCCCACCTGGATCCGGTGGCTCAACAAGAAGAGCACGTGGTTCCTCACCGGGCAGTTCTTCTGGCATCACCTCCTGAACAACCCGGACTGCCGCGCGACCGTGAACGGCCGCGAGGTCGAGGGCGCGCAGAACATCGCCCAGCTCCCGTCGTCGGTGCGCCGGACGGTCCCCTCCTGTCTCGTCGGCGGCCTCGATCTTCCGTCGAGCCAGCGCCCGCAGTCGGTCGCCTTCCGCGACAAGATCCGCGGCTGGGAGGCGCTGTTCACCCTGGCGGCCTTCTCGTTCTACCGCGGCGGCTCCATCGTGCCGGTTCTCGGCATGGCCGTCGATCCGGTGAACTCGTGGAACATGGAAGCGTTCTGGTCCGTCGACTACCTGGTGCGCAACGACATGGTCGTGAACGTCGGACAGAAGTACTTCATCACGCCGGTCGGACACTCCTCGCCGATCTTCGAGACGTGGGGGCTCGCCGGTCTCAATAACGGTCGCTCCGAGACGTCGATCCGCCTCACGTATCAGTTCTAGCGCGTCGCTTGCGGCGCCCCCGGATTGAAAGCGGGCGGGGGCCTGGATAGACTCCGGCCCTCGCCCGCAAATGGCTCCGCGCCCCACTCGTCACCGCGTCGCGCTGGTCATCGCGCTCGTGGGCCTCGCGGTGAGCGGGGTCATCCTGGACGTCGATCGACGGCTCGCGACCCAGGCGGGGTACACGAGCTTCTGCAACATGGGAGGCGTCGTGAACTGCGACGCCGTCCTCTCGAGCCGCTACGGCACGTTCCTCGACATGCCCGTCGCGCTGTGGGCGGGCGTAGCCTTCGCGGCCGGGGTCGTCGCGGCGATCCCCGGCGCCGTCCTCGGCATCTACGGTGGTCTCGCCGATCTCGTCCTGATCGCGCTTGCTTCGGGGGGCCTCGGGTTCTCCGCGGTGCTCGCGACGATCATGGCGGTGGTGCTGCACTACGCGTGTCTCCTGTGCCTCACGCTCGACCTCGTCGTGGTGGCGTGGTTCGTAACGGTGCTGCCGCTGGCGCGGAACTTCCACGCCGCGCCGGGCGCCGGGTGGCTGCGCCGGCGGGTCGCCGCGCACGCGACCGCGGCGCTGGCCCTCGCCGTCGCCCTCGCCGGCGGAACCTTCGCCGCCGTCCGGAGCCCCGCGCCGGCCGATACGGTGGCCGACGTCGAGGCGCGCGATCCCGAATTCGCGCGCCAGTACGTGAAGCTGCCCGTGGTCCCGCTCCGGGACGTGGTGCGTCCCGACGCGCCCTCGAAGGGGCCGGCCAACGCTCCGGTCACGATCGTCGAGTTCTCCGACTTCGAGTGCCCGGCCTGCGGGCAGGCGTTCAAGGACCTTCACGACCTGCTGAGGGCGCGCACCGACGTGCGCCTCGTCTTCCGTCACTTCCCCCTCGACTCGTCGTGCAACGAGGCGATGTCCCGCACCGTCCACGTCGACGCCTGCCTCGCCGCCGCTGCCGCCGAGTGCGCCCAGGCCCAGAACCGGTTCTGGGAATATCACGACCTCCTGTTCGAGAACCAGAAGACGCTCGATCGCGAGAGCCTCTTCCGCTACGCACGCGAGGCCGGGCTCGACATCCCGACCTTCCGGACGTGCCTCGACGACCCGATGACGCGCGACCGCGTCGGCACCGACGTGCGCGCCGGCATCGCGGCAGGCATCGAGTCGACGCCGACGCTCTTCATCAACGGCCGGCGCGTCTCGGGCGCGCTCGAACGCACCTACTACGACTATGCGCTCATCCTCGAGAAGGCGCAGGGGGCCACGGCCTCAGGGAGACCCTAGATGGAGCTCAGCGAAGATCTGAAGTACCGGCTCGCGTTCCTCACCATCCGTCTGGCCTTCGACCAGAAGCTCTCGTCGGGCGACCCCGGGCGCTATCCCGCCATGCTGCGCTACCTGGATCTGCTCGCCGGCACGCAGCTCGCCGACGCGGCGGGCGGCAAGCGCTACGCGTCGCAGCGCGAGAAGATCGAGAGCTTCATCGACGCCGAGTTCGACGAGGAAACGCTCGCGCTCGTGAGCAAGGCCGTCAGCGAGCTTGTCGGATAGGCGTTCCACCCTCGAGCGCTGGACGCCGCCCGTGGCGTGGGCGCTGGTCATTTTCTTCGCATCGACGAGCTGGGGCGCCGGCGAGCACACGGGCGCGTTCCTCATGCCGCTGCTGCGCTGGCTGTTCCCGTCGGCGGACTACGCCACGCTGGAAGCGATGCACCTCGTGCTGCGAAAGATCGGCCACTTCGCCGAATATCTGGTGCTGGGCCTGCTTCTCGTACGCGCCTTGCGGGCGGACGCACCCTGGAGCGCGCGTCACGCGCTGCTGGCGACCGCCCTCGCCGCCCTCTACGCGGCGTCCGACGAAATCCATCAGCGTTTCGTGGCCGGGCGGGTCGCGGCGGTCGGCGACGTCCTGATCGACACGGCGGGCGCGGCGACCGGCCAGGTGCTGGTCGCCGTTCGCCGTCTCCTGGCTCGCTAGTGTCCGGACTAGCGCGGCTCGTCGATCCGCTCGAGCAGGGCTTTCAGCTCGCGGAGCGCGGTGAGCCGGCGATCGACCTCCTCGAGCGCGCGCATCAGCTCCTCCACGCGAGTCGTCATGCGGTCGAGCTCCGGGCCGCCAGCGGCGTCGACCACCGACGTCATCCGCTGGTACAGACCGACGGCGCCCGCGAGACCACCGGCCCCGAGGACGGTGAGCTTCGCATCGATGTCGGTCGCGACCTGCGTCAGCGACGCGATCTGTGCAGCGAGGTGCTGCGCGTCGACGTCGTCGGCGCCGAGCTCGACGGACCAGAACACGAGACTACGGGCAGCAAGCCACATGCCACGGGCGGCGTACAGGGGACTTTCGCGACATGCGGCGATCCGTCAATCGGTCGTCGGCACGCTTCACAAAATTGACAGGCAGCCGGACGACCGGTACAGGCGCTCGCATGCATCGGAAGGTCGTGTCGCTCGCATTCGCCGTCGCGCTCGGGATCGTCGCCTGCCAGCCGAAGGAGAAGGAGGAGAAGGCCGCGCCCGCCGCGAAGCCCGCCGCGCCTTCTGCGACGACCGCAACGCAAGCCGACGACGGCGGCGAGGTGGTCGCCACCTACGGCGGCAAGCGACTCACGACCGATCGCGTGCTGAAGGAGATCTCCCGCCTGCCTGCGCCGTCGCGCGCCTATCTGACCGCGCCGGATCGCAAGCGCCAGTTCGTCGACAACATGATCCTGAACGACCTCCTCTTCACCGAGGGACAGAAGCTCGGCTACGACAAGGACGACGACGTCGAGCGGCAGGTGAACGACCTGCGGCGCCGGCTCGTCGTGCAGCGCCTCGTGCGCGAGTTCCAGAAGCCGCCGGAGATCACGGACGAGCAGGCGAAGGCCTACTACGACGACAACCCGAACCTCTACTCCACGACGCAGATCCGGGCGAGCCACATCCTCGTGAAGGACGAGCCGACGGCCAAGGAGATCCTCGAGCAGGTGAAGGCCGACCCCACGAAGTTCGCCGACATCGCGAAGGAGAAGTCCACCGACAAGACGAGCGGCGCGAAGGGCGGCGACCTCGGCATGTTCGGACAGGGCCGCATGGTGCCGGAGTTCGAGCGGGCCGCCTTCACCTTGAAGCAGGGCGAGATCAGCGACGTCGTGAAAACGCAGTACGGCTACCACATCATCATGGTCGTGGAGCGCAAGGAGGGCGAGCGCCGTCCGTTCGACCAGGTGAAGGAGCAGATCAAGGCGACGCTCCGCAACAAGGCGATCCAGGACCAGCAGGACAAGCGCTACGCGGAGCTGAAGCAGAACGCCAACGTCAAGGTCGACGACATGGTGCTGGACAAGCTCCAGGTGCCGCAGGGCATGACCGGGTCGGAGACACCGATGACGGGCGGGCACTGAGCGCTCGGGGATCGGTCCCGCGTCGCGAGGTCGCCGGGGGCGAGGTTTCGGCTTCGGCTCCGCCGCGCGGGAACACATGCCGCTCGTCTCGGCCCGACATTTCGTCGCGCCGCTTCGCAGGCGCCTCCACCTCGCCCCCGGCGACCTCGCGACGCGCCGAGGCGCGCGCTCGGGGTCGCGCCCGTCGTCGGCGGCTCTAGCCTAGGGTGAGGAACGGACCAGACGCGCGCGGCTCGGCCTGGCCGATGCGGACGGCTGGGACGTTTGCGGCGTGGAGGAGGTCGAGCGCTCGGTTTGCTTCGCGCTCGGGGATGGCGACCAGGAGGCCGCCGGACGTTTGGGGGTCGAAGGCGACCTCCACCAGATCGGGCGGGACGGTCGGCGCGACGGCGACTTTGTCGGAGAGCCAGGCGCGGTTGCGGCGGCAGCCGCCGGTGGAGGTGCCGGCGGCGGCGAGCTCGCGGGCGCGCGGCAGCGTCGGGAGCGCCGTCGCGTCGACGACCAGGCGCACGCCGCTTCCATGGGCCATCTCGTAGCCGTGGCCCATGAGGCCGAAACCGGTCACGTCGGTGCAGGCGTGGACAGAGACGCTCGCGAGCACCCGTGCCGCCGCCGCGTTGAGCGTCGTCATGCTCGCGGTCGCGGCCGCGAGGGCGTCGCCGACCCGCTCGCCGCGCTTCGCGGCCGTGGTGACGATCGCCGTTCCGAGGGGCTTCGTCAGGAGCAGGACGTCGCCCGGCTGCGCGCCCACGTTGCGCCAGATGCGATCGGGATGGACCACGCCCGTGACCGCCATGCCGTACTTGATCTCCTCGTCGACGAGGGTGTGGCCGCCGAGGACGACCACGCCGACCTCGCGCGCCTTCTCGATCCCGCCGCGAAGGATCTCGCCGAGGATCTCGATCGGAACGTCCGCCTGCGGAAAGGCCGCGACGTTGAGCGCCGTGCGGGGCTCGCCGCCCATCGCGTACACGTCCGACATCGCGTTGGCCGCCGCGATCTGTCCGAACGTGAACGGGTCGTCGACGATCGGCGCGAAGAAGTCGACGGTCTGCACGATCGCGAGCTCCGGCGTCAGCCGATACACGCCGGCGTCGTCCGACGTCGCCGTCCCGACCAGCAGATCCGGATGCACCATCTGCGGCAGCGCCCCGAGGATCTTCGATAGATCCGCCGGCCCCATCTTCCCCGCACAACCAGCCGCGCGTGCCCGATCCGTCAATCGAAACGGCGAAGCCGACGCGCGCGCGGGATCCGACATGCCGCCGACGCTAACCCCCCGCAGACGAGGTGTCCAGGCGCGTCGCCCGTGCGGCCGAACGTCGCTGAGCCAGCGCGTCGCGTCGCGAGGTCGGGGGCGATGCGGAGGCGCCTGCGAAGCGGCGCGACGAACTGTGGGGGCCGAGACGAGCCGCATGTGTCGTCGCGCGGCGGAGCCGAAGCCGAAGCAGCGCTCCCGACCTCGCGCCACCGAGACCACCCCGCTCAGCGCCGCAACCGACGCAGGTCCCCGACGCGCGTGGTGACACCCGTCCGATCGCACCAGTCGAGAAACGCGATCGCGAACTTCCGCGATGCACCGATCAGATCGCGGAACGCGCCTGCCGAGATCTCGCCGTGCGTCCGGCAGTGGTCGGCGAGGAGGCGCTTCGCCTCCTCGGCCGCATCGGGGGCGTAGTAGAGATCCGGAGCGACGCGCACGACCCGCCGCTCCTTCTCGAGCACACCCAGCACCTGGGCGAGCCGCGCGCGGGGGATCTCGAGCGCGTCCCCCAACTGGCGGAGATCCGGCGGCGTGAAGCGGCCCTCCGCGAGCAGGCGTTCGAGACGCTCGCCCAACGCACGGGCGTCGGTCGCGAGCGCCACCTTGTGTTCCGGGAGCCGGACGAGACTCTCCTCGCGCACGAGCACCTTCTCCGCGCACAGGCGCTCGATGCACCACCGGAATGTCCTCGCCGACACCTCGAACGGAACCTGCGAGCGGAGGTGCTCCATCTCGACGCCGGGCTCGAGCGGCCGCTCGCCGTGTGCCGCCGCGACGCGCGCGAGAACATCCGCTCGCAGGCGTTCCCATTTCTCGGTGGTCGTGTACGCTTCGGGTGCCCCGGTCTCCGCGATCGGGACGACGTCCGGCGCGCGCGCCAGCGACGGGCCCACGCGACCCGGATCGACGCCGAGCGCCGACGCGATCGTCGCCCCGTCACAAGCGAAGGATGGCACGAGGCCGAGGAGCGTGCGCGCGGCCGTCGCGTCGTCGCCGTCGCGCAGGGCGGCGAGCTTCTCGGCGAGGTCCGGCTCGTCGCGTCGATGCCGGTCGGCGAACGGGTTCACGACCACCCCGCCGCCGAGCGTCCAGCGCGCCGTCTCGTCACGCAGGATGAACCGGTCGCCGCGGAGCGCGAGCACGGGTTCGGCGAGCGCCAGCTGCGCCCATCCCCGCTCGCGAGGTGCCAGGCCGGGACGTCCGCCCAGCACGACCACCTTGCCGACCACCTCCGCGGTTCCGAGATGGACGCGAACACGGCCGTGCGTAGCGAGCGGACGGCGCGCGCCGGGTCGCACTTCGACGAAGGCGTCGAAGCGCGTCGTCGTGTGAGCCAGCTGCACGTCGCACACGACGTGGCCGCGCCCGAGGTCCTGCCGCTCGATGCCGGCGAGGTTGAGTGCCACGCGCTGCCCGTGGCGGGCTTCGGCGACCGCCGTCCCATGGACCTGCAGGTTGCGCACCCGGACCTCGTCTCCGCCCGGCAGGATCCGCACGACATCGCCATCGCGAACCGTGCCTGCGATCGCCGTGCCGGTGACCACGACGCCGTGCCCGCGCATCACGAAGGCACGATCCACCGGTAGGCGGAACGGCCCCGCACCCGCCGGCGGTGCAGGCAGGCTGAGCTGGTGCGCGATCTCCGCGCGGAGCACCTCGACTCCCTCGCCCGTCGTCGCCGAGACGGGCAGGATCGGGGCACCCTCGAGCGTCGAGTCGACGGCGAGGATCTCGATCTCCTCCCGTACGGCGGCGACCCGCTCCGCATCGACGAGATCGATCTTGGTCACGACCCAGATCCCCCGGCGCACGCCGAGGAGGTGGAGGATGTCGAGGTGCTCCTCGGTCTGCGGCATGACGCCGTCGTCGGCCGCGACCGTGAAGAGGACGAGGTCCATCCCGTGCGCCCCGGCGAGCATGTTGCGGATGAAGCGCTCGTGTCCCGGCACGTCGACGACGCCGGCGCGCGTGCCGTCGGGCGCGTCGAACCAGGCGAAGCCGAGGTCGATGGAGATCCCGCGCTCCTTTTCCTCCTTCAGGCGGTCGGTGTCCTGACCCGTCAGCGCGCGCACGAGTGCGGTCTTGCCGTGATCGATGTGCCCCGCCGTGCCGATGACGACGGGCATCGCTCAAGCGAACGTGACGGCGAGATCGTCCGGCGAGAACACGCCGCGGAGGTCCAGCAGGAAGCGCCCGCGATGCACGCGACCGATCACGGGTGGAGTCGCCTGGCGGAAGCGGGCCGCCACGTCGTCGGGCGAGAGGTCGGGATGCTCGACCGCGAGCGCCCGGCTGGGAAGCGTCGCCGTCGGCGCCGCGCCGCTGCCGACCTCGGCCTCGGAATCGACGACGGTCACGCGATAGCCCTCGCCGAGTCGCGCGGCGAGGTGTGGCGCGACGGCGCGGCCGACCGTGTCCATCTCGGCGAGCGGCCGTGTGAGCCAGCGCAGCGTCGGCAGCGCGGCGGGCAGATCGGGTGCGTTGCGATACAGGCGCAGCGTCGCGGCGAGCGCCGCCAGGCGGATCTTGTCGGATCGGAGCGCACGGCGAAGCGGGTGCGCCGCGAGCCGTTCGACGAGATCGCGCCGGCCGACGACGATGCCCGCCTGCGGCCCACCAAGGAGCTTGTCGCCGCTGAACGACACGAGGTCGGCGCCGGCGCCGACGCGGTCGCGCACGACGGGCTCGGACGGGAGTCCGAGGATGGCGAGGTCGACGAGGGCGCCGCTCCCGAGATCGTCGAGGACGGGAACGCCGTGCGCCCGGCCGATTGTGACGAGGTCTCGCAGCTCGACGTCCGCCGTGAAGCCGACGATCCGATAGTTGCTCGTGTGGATCTTGACGAGCAGGCCGGTCTCCAGGCCGATCGCCTTGCGGTAGTCGTCGGCATGGGTGCGATTCGTCGTCCCCACCTCGCGCAGCCGGGCGCCGCTCACGGCCATCACCTCGGGCATCCGGAAGCTGCCGCCGATCTCGACCAGCTCGCCGCGCGACACCACGACCTCGCGACCGCCCGCGAGCGCCGCGATCGCGAGCAGGACGGCGGCGGCGTTGTTGTTGACGACCAGCCCGGCCTCGGCTCCCGTGAGCGCGCACAGGTCGTCCGCGAGGAGCGCGTCGCGATCGCCGCGCCGCCCGGTGATCAGGTCGAGCTCCAGGTTCATGGCGCCGCGTGCGGCGTCGGCCATCGCCGCGATCGCGTCGTCGGCGAGGAGGGCGCGCCCGAGGTTCGTGTGCAGGACGACGCCGGTCGCATTGACGACGCGGGTCGGGCGGGGTGCCGTGCCGGCGTCGAGGAACGCGGTCGCGGCGGCGACGAGCGCGGCGTCGGACGGCAGCACGCCTCCGTCGGCGAGGGCCCGCCGCGTGTCGGCGAGCGCCATCCGCAGGGCCTCGACCACGCGCTCGCGCCGGCAGCGCGCCACCAGAGCGACGGCGTCCGGATGGCGCAGGAGCCGTTCGACCGACGGGATCGCGCGCAGCGGGTTCGTTCCTCCGGCCACGTGCGCATCGTGCCCCACGCGACAGGGCCGTGCCAAGCTCTCGCACTTGCCCGCCCCGCCCTCGCATGAGAGGGGTGGGCGCAGATGCGAGCCCTCGTGTGTGACGTGAGCGTGCCGCGACAGGTCGTGTCCGGGCTCCTCGGCCGTCTCGACAAGCGATTCTTCTTCGGCCCGTTCTCGCCCGCCGCGTTGAAGGACATTCCCGAGCCCGAGCTTCCCGCCGACGACTGGGTCGTCATCCAGACGCGCCTGTGCGGCATCTGCGGGAGCGACTACAAGCAGATGTTCCTGAACGGCAACATGGACAACCCGATGACCGCGATCATCTCGTTCCCCCAGGTGCTGGGGCACGAGGTGGTGGGCACGATCGCGAAGATCGGACCCGCGGTGACGACGCGCAAGGTGGGCGATCGCGTCGTGCTGAACCCGTGGCTCTCGTGCGGGCCGCGCGGCATCACGCCACCCTGCCCCGAATGCCAGCGAGGCCAGTACTCGATCTGCCGAAACTTCGCCCGGGGCATCATCCCACCCGGCATCCACACGGGGAACTCGAGCAAGGCGACGGGCGGCTTCGCGCCGCTCGTCCCCGCGCACGAGTCCATGTGCATCCCGATCCCCGACGGGGTCTCGTACGAGCAGGCCGTGCTCGCCGACCCGTTCTCGGTCTCCCTCCACGGCATCCTGAAGCGCCCGCCGCAGCCGGGTGCGACCGCGCTCGTCTACGGCTGTGGCACGCTCGGGCTCCTCGCGATCGCCATCCTGCGCCACGTGCACCCGGACGTTCGCGTGTTCGCGGTCGCGCGCTTCGAGCACCAGCGCCGGATCGCCGAGCGCTTCGGCGCGCACGTCGTGCTCCCGCACGAACCGGTCCGGGAGCTCATCGAGCGCATCGCGAGCGAAACCGGCGCGCAGGTGCTGAAGCCGTGGTTCGGCCTGCCATGGCTCTACGGCGGCGGCATCGACGTGATCTACGACACGGTCGGCTTCCCCGAAACGGTCGAGGCCGGCGTACGGATCGCGGATTCGCGCGGGGCGATCGTCATCACGGGCGTCGAAGCCCCGAAGCGCTTCGAGTGGACGCCGCTCTACTTCAAGGAGATCGCCGTCATCGGGTCGAACGCCTTCGGCGTCGAGGAGTTCGAGGGCCGCCGCCGGCACGCCATGGAGATCTACCTGGAGCTCGTGAAGAGCGGCCGCATCGACGTGACACCCATCCTCACGCACCGCTTCCGGCTCGACGACTATCGCGACGCCTTCCTCGCATGTGGCGAGCAGCGAGAATCGGGGGCGATCAAGGTCCTGTTCGACTTCGACGGCAATGGGCGACCGGGGGCGAGTCGCCACTGACGTCGTCCGGCGGCTGCGCGCCGCCGGCTACGAGACGTACCTCGCGGGCGGCTGCGTGCGCGACCGCCTGCTCGGGCGCGAGCCGGGCGACTTCGACGTCGCGACCGCGGCGCCGCCCGAGGTCGTCCGCAAGCTCTTTCGGCGCACGGTGGCGGTCGGCGCGAAGTTCGGCGTGATCCTCGTGCTCGAAGGCGATGCGCAGTTCGAGGTGGCGACGTTCCGATCCGACGACGCCTACATCGACGGCCGCCGGCCGAGCGCCGTGCACTTCGCGACGGCCGAGAAGGACGCGCAGCGCCGTGACTTCACGATCAACGCGCTCTTCCAGGACCCGATCTCGGGCGACGTCATCGACTTCGTGGGCGGCCAGGCGGATCTGCGCGCCGGTATCATCCGTGCGATCGGCGACGCGGGAGCGCGCATCGCCGAGGACCGCCTGCGGATGCTGCGCGCGGTCCGTCTCGCCGCGCGCTTCGCCTTTCGCATCGAGCCCGCGACCCACGCGGCGATCGTCGCGGCCGCAGCGTCGGTGACCGACATGGCCGCCGAGCGGATCGGTGACGAGATCGTGAAGATGCTGACCGAGGGGGCGGCGCGTACGAGCTTCGAGCTCCTCGCCGCGACCACGCTCCTGGACGTCGTCCTGCCCGAGGTCGCGGCGATGCGCGGCGTCGAGCAGTCGTCCGACTACCACCCCGAGGGTGACGTGTGGACGCATACGCTGCTCCTCCTGGAGCAGCTCGCGGCCGGCACGTCCGAGGCGCTCGCGCTCGGCTGCCTGCTCCACGACGTCGCGAAGCCGCGGTGCCAGAGCCGTCGCGAGGACGGGCGGATCACGTTCTACGGCCATCCGGACGTCGGCGCCGAGATGGCGATCGCGATCGTTCAGCGCCTGAAGCGCAGCCGCGAGACCTGGGAGCGCGTGGCCTACCTCGTCCGCAGCCACCTCCGGCTCGTCCAGGCGCCGGAGATGCGCCTTTCGACCCTGAAGCGGATGCTGGCCGAGGAGGGCTTCGACGATCTCCTCGCGCTCGCGCGCATCGACGCGCTCGCCTCGAACAAGGACCTCCAGTTCGTCGAGTTCTGCGAGCGGCGGCGACGGGAGCTCGCGGCGGCGGTGCGCCCGCAGCGCCTGCTCGGTGGCGATGACCTCATCGCCATGGGATTCGCGCCGGGGCCGCGGCTCGGCGAGATGCTGCGGGCGCTCGAGACGGCGCAGCTCGAGGGCGAGGTCACGACCCGCGAGGGCGCCGAGACGTGGGTGCGCGAGCGCTTCGGCGCCTGAGCGATCAGCGCACGAGACCGCGGATCCACTCGACGAGGAGCCGAACGCCGAACGCGGTCGCGCCCCGTCCGCCGAGCGAGGTATCCTTCTCGGCGAACGCCGGGCCGGCGATGTCGAGGTGCGCCCATTTCGCGTCACCGACGAACTCCTCGAGGAAGAGCGCCGCCGTGATCGTACCGGCCTCGCCGCCTCCGACGTTCTTCACGTCGGCGATCGGCGAGCGGATGTCGTCCTTGTATTCCTTGGCGAGCGGGAGCTGCCAGAGCGGCTCGCCGACCGACCGGCCCGCGGCGATGAGAGAATCGATCGTCGCCTGGTCGTTGCCGAGGATCGCCGCGTAGCTCGTCCCCAGGGCGACGCGGGCCGCGCCGGTGAGCGTCGCGAGGTCGACGATGGCGTCGGGCTTCGCCTTCGCGGCGAGCGCAAGGGCGTCGGCGAGGACGAGTCGGCCCTCGGCGTCGGTGTTCAGCACCTCGGCCGTCTTGCCGTTCATGAACTTGATGACGTCGCCGGGCTTCTGCGCGCCTCCACCGGGCAGGTTCTCCGTCGTCGGCGCGTAGGCGGTCACCGCGACCGGCAGCCCGAGGCGCGCGACGGCGGCGACCGCGGACAGCACCGTCGCCGCGCCGGCCATGTCGTACTTCATGGTCTCCATCGACTTCGCGGGTTTGAGCGACAGCCCGCCGGAATCGAACGTGATGCCCTTGCCGACGAGCGCCACCCGTCGCCTCGCGCCCCGCGGCGCATAGCTGAGCTGGATGAAGCGCGGCTGCTCGTGCGTGCCACGTGCGACGGCGAGGAGACCGGCGAGACCCTCGCGCTCGAGCCGGCGCCCGGCCCAGACCTCGACCTTGAGACCGGGCGTCTCCACGGCGAGTCGCTCGGCGTGCTTGGCGATGAACGAGGGCGTCGCGATCGACGGGGGCTCGTTCACGAGGTCGCGCGCCGCGAACACGAGCCGCGCCATTGCTGCAGCGTCGGCGACGACCGGCCTCCAAACGGCCGGTCTTGGCGCGCCCTCGCCGAGCAGCGCGAGGCTCGTCACCTTCGACGCCTTGCGATCGATCTTGTAGCGATCGAACCGGTAGCCGACCAGGAGGAATCCCTCGCTGACGGCTGCCAGCACATCGCGGCGCTCGATCGCACGGCCGAGGTAGATCGCCACCCGTCGTGCACCGCTGCGCTCGGCCTCGCGGCGAGCGCGCGCGCCCAGCTTGCGCCAGGTGTCGAGGTCCGCCTCGCCACCCGTACCGGCGAGCATGATCGCTCCACGATCGTCGTGGTGCACGAGCGTATCGTCCGGACGGCCGCGGAAGTCGGCCGCCCGTGCGCGGCGCGTGGTGGCCGCCGCACTGCGCCCGAGCTTGCGGAGCGCGCCGCGCACGTCGTCGGACGAGACCGGGACGACCAGCAGATCGGCACGAACGGCGCTCGGGCTGCCGGACCGGACACGAAGAGTCGGGAGAGCGTTGTCCATGGTCAGAATGTCTTCCTCGCGAGGTACAGGATGATCGAGCCCGCGACGGCATAGGCGAGCACGCCTTCGATGAGCCCGAGGCCGGACGTCAGAGCCAGCACGCCGACGACGAGCACGGTGCCGATGACGGCCACCACCTTCTCGATGCGCTCTTCGCGCGCGCGCTCGCTCCGCACGTGGTCACCGATCGCCGTGCCGCACGTCGGGCATCGCCCCCCGGGCGTGCGTAGGAGCGCGGTGTCGCAGCTCGGGCACGCGACGTGCTGGCGAATCGGCACCCGGGCCTTCTACCCAAAGGCCGCAGCCAGGGAAACTTCGTGCCTACGCGACGGCGCGGCGGTCGCGCGGCCGCTCGTGGTGCACGTCGACCGCGACGCCGAGCGGTCCCAGATGCGCGAAGCACCGCTCGACGCGCTCGGCGGTCGCGAGTGGAGCCGCCGCCGGCACGGTGATGGCGAGCTTGGCGCCCGGACCGGCACGTCGCGCATCGGCGGCGAGCGTCTCGACCGTGTAGGCCGAGAGCCACGCCGAACGCGTGACGACGCCGCGCCCGTCGCGCGCCGCGGGAAGCACGGACGCCCGAACGAACACGGACGGTACCGCCGGCGGGGACGTCGTGAGACGCGCGTCGATCACGACGTCGACGAGATCGCCGTAGGTGCGAACTCGATCCATGGTCGCCTCGGGGAGGCTGACGTCGAAGCGCTGCTCGGCTTCCACGGCGATCTCCGTGAGATCGAGGGAATCGACCGCCAAATCGTGCACGAGAGAAACCTCCGGCCGGAGCCATTCCTCCGGCGTACCGAGACGCTCGGCGACGAGCCGCCGAAGCTGCGGTTCGAGAAGCTCCCGCAGTCCCAGATGCCCGCAGCCCGTCGGGTCCTGTCGTCGAGCCGACACCCGCTCCATGTTCACCATCCTCCTCGTTCGTCGCTCTCGTCGCCCGCCGCGCGAGCGACGTCTGCGGATCACGCCAGCTCGGCCGCCTCGTCGCGATCCACGTCGTCCTCGCGGTCGTCGGTGCGAAAGGCGACCACTTGACCACGCTCGCCGCCGGCGCGCGCCTTCCAGGCGCGCAGGCCCTTGCGCACGTAGGCGGCCTCGATGCCGAGCACGTCGCAGATGTTCTCGAACGAGAAGATCCACGACTTGTCCGCGCTCTCGATCCAGGCCTCGGCGTCCTCGAAGAGCTGGTGGCGCTTGCGATCGCGCGCGCCCACCTGCTTGCGGTACACGTCGACCGCGTCCTCGAGGATCGCCACCATGAGTCGGCGCTCGCCGTCGAAGCTGGCGCGGCGCCGGATGCGGTCGAAGTACTGGGAAGGCAGAAGCGTATCCGGCTGGAACAGCTCCTGGACCTTCTCCTCGGCACTGATGTCTCGCGTCTTCATTGTGGTGGTGGCTCGTCCCTGGAGCCGGTGCTGCAGCAACACGTGGGGGGGCATCTGAGTCACGCCGATTAGACCCCCGCAGGTGACGAATATTCAGGGCGAATCGGGCCGGAATCCCCTCCCGGAAGCGCGTGACGGACCGACGCGATCGTGGTGTTCTGAAACAGATCCATGACCCGGCGCTGCCCCTCGGCCCAGACGCGGTTCATGCCGCAGGTGCCTAGCAGGAAGCATTCCGCATGCTCCCCTACACAGACGTTGAGGGAGATCGGCCCCTCGACCGCTTCGATTACATCCTTGAATGTGACCTCCTCGGCGGCGCGCGCCAGCACGTAGCCCCCGTGGGGTCCGCGCCGGGAGCGCACCAGGCCGGTCCTGATGAGGTCCCGGATGATCTTCTCGAGAAACTGCCGCGGAATGCGCTCGCGCTCGGCGATCTCCGCGACCGAGCAGGCCCGCTCGCGATGCGCGTCACTCGCGAGGTGGATGGCGGCCCGGAGGGCATAGTCGACCTTGCGGCTCACCTGCATGAACGACATCGATGCGCTCCTATTCCTTTTCGTTCCGGATCTCGGCCCAGGCCATCTGGATACGTTCGAGGGCCCCCTCGCTGGATCGGCTCGGGTCGTCGGCGAAGTCGGGCAACGCGCAGATCCAGCGATGCATGTCGGTGAAGCGGACCCCGAGAGGATCGACGGTCGGATGCGCCTCCGCCAGGGCCTCGCCGATCTCTTCGGCGTCGTCCCACCGCAGCTCCATCAGAGCTCCTCCAGGGTGTGTCCGCCGACACTCTCGACGAGCGCCGCATCCATGATCCGCCGCGCGAACGGCTCGCTCGCCTGGCTGAGCGCGTCGTACGCGTCGCGGATCGCGACCGGGTCGTCGCCGGCGGCCGCCGCTTCGAGGGCCTGCACGGCCGCCTGGAGGTGCTCCCGCTCACCCGGCTCGAGCAGGCCCGCGTGCTTTGCGAGCTGCGCGCGCGTCGCGTGGAGGATCACTTCGGCGTCGACGCGAGCCTCGCGCACCATTCGCTGCCGCACGTCGTCCTCGGCATGATCGATCGACTCCTCGAGCATGCGCTCGAGCTCGTCGTCGGTGAGACCGTGGGAGGGCTTCACCTCGACGGTGCGCTCGCGACCCGTTCGGAGATCCGCCGCCGTGACCGAGAGAATGCCGTTCGCGTCGACCAGGAAGGTGAGCTCGATGCGCGGAACGCCCGCCGGCATCGACTCGATCGGAATCCGGAACCGCGCGAGGCTCCGGTTGTCGGCCGCGAGCTCGCGCTCGCCTTGCAGGACGTGCACGTCGACGGCGGTCTGGTCGTCGGCGGCGGTCGTGAAGGTCTCCTTCACCCCGGTCGGAATCGTCGTGTTGCGATCGATGAGGCGCGTGAACACGCCGCCCATGGTCTCGATCCCGAGCGAGAGCGGGACCACATCGAGGAGCAGCATGTCCTTGCGCCCGCCGGTGAGGATGCCCGCCTGGATGCCGGCGCCGAGCGCGACCACCTGGTCGGGGTCGATGTCGGCGAGCGGCGGGCGCCCGAAGAGCGCCTCCATGTGGCGGCGCACCAGCGGCACGCGGGTCGACCCGCCGACGGCGACGACGTTGCGGACGTCCTCCGTCTTCTGTCCGGAGTCCTTGAGGGCCTGCCGGCAGGGCCGGCTCGTGCGCTCGACGATGTCCCGAACGAGCTCCTCGAACTCGGCACGCGTGATCGTACGGCGAACCTCCCCCGCTCCTCCGGGAGGCACGAGCACGATCTCGGCGCGTTCCTGCGACGACAGCGCGCGCTTGGTCTGCTCGGCGAGCTGCAGCACCTGGGCGCGTACCTGCGGGTGGCTCCGGATCGCCTCCGGCAGGTCCCGGGCGATCACGTCGGCGAGGCGCGTGTCGAGATCGTCGCCGCCGAGGCGCGTATCGCCGCCGGTCGCGAGCACCTCGAAGACGCCGCCGCGCAGGCGCAGGATCGACACGTCGAACGTCCCGCCGCCGAGGTCGTAGACCGCGACCACACCCTCGTCGCCCTTGTCGAGCCCGTAGGCGAGCGAGGCGGCCGTCGGCTCGTTCACGAGACGCAGCACTTCGAGACCCGCGAGACGGCTGGCGGCTCGCGTCGCCTGGCGCTGGCTGTCGTTGAAGTAGGCGGGCACCGTCACGACGGCTCGCTCGACCGGCTCGCCGATCGCCGCCTCCGCCCACCGCTTGAGCTCGCGGAGCACGTACGACGACACTTCCGGCGGCGTCACCTCGCGACCGCCGGCCACGAAGCGCACGACGTCGCTGCGCCCGTCGCGCGGCTCGGCGAAGCGGTAGCGCCGGCGATCCTCGTCGGTCACGTGCTCGTAGCCGAGCCCCATGAAGCGCTTGACGGACAGGATGGTATCGAAGGGACGCTCGGCGGCGAGCGCCTTCGCATCTCGCCCGACTACGACCTCGCCGCCCGGGAGGAAGGTCACGGCCGACGGCAGCAGGACCTCGCCGGTCACGGGATTCGGGAGGCAGCGTGGCGTCCCGCCTTCCAGCAGGGCGACGAGGCTGTTCGTCGTCCCGAGGTCTATGCCGATGACCCGTGCCATCAAACGCCCAGCGTCTCGTCGACGTCGTCGGCGAGCGTCCCCAAGTAGGCGATCTCCGAGAGCCGGCGCTTCAAGTCCGCGAGAATGGCTGGAGCGGTCGCATTCCCGGAATCCCAGGCGGCATAGCGCTCCTCGAGATCGCGCTCGAGGCCTCGCAGGCGCTCGTCGAGGCTCGTGTGGATCCCCTCGACCGAGCGGCGGAGCGCTGGATCGTTCGGCGCGCCACGCAGCTCCTCGAGCGCTTCCTGCGTCTGGAAGACGAGCTCGGCAAGCGCCGGTGGTACGCGGTTGTTGTCGCGCCCGAGGGGCTCACCGTGGAGCTCCAGCCAGTAGCGGCCCCGCTCCACCGGGTCGCGCAGCGTACGGTAGGCGCGGTTGACCGCGGCACTCGCGGTGAGCGAGAGCTCCCGCATGCGGGCATCGCCAGTCTGATGGCGGTCCGGATGGACGGCGCGGGACGCGTCGAGATAGCGGCGCTCGAGGTCGTCGCGGCCGATGGTCAGCCGGCGCGGCAGATCCAATACCGCGAACAGGTCGGCGTCGCCGATCGGCTGCGGCGCGCTGCACGACGAACACGCGGCCGAGAGGCCCGTCCGCCGGGTGCAGTGCCAGCACTCGCCATCGCGATGAACCGCCAGCACGCCGTCACACGATGAAGGACGAGCCGCAGCCGCAGGAGCGCTTCACGTTCGGGTTCTGCAGCATGAACCCCGACGACATGAGCTCGTCCTTGTAGTCGAGAATCGTTCCGTTGAGGTACAGAAAGCTCTTGCGATCGATCACCAGCTTCGCGCCGCCGTGCTCGAACACCTTGTCGCCGTCGCGCCGCTGATCGACGTCCATCTTGTAGGTGAGGCCCGAGCACCCGCCGCCGACGACCTTCACGCGCAGGCCGCCGTCTTCGATGCCCTTCTCGGCCGCGAGCTTCTTGATCTTGTCCGCGGCGGTGTCCGTCATCTCGATCATCGAGGTCCTCGTTACGCGGTCTTCTTGGCGGGCGCGGGCATCTCGCCCGCGCGCTTCTTCTTCCAGTCGGAGATGGCGGCCTTGATGCCGTCCTCCGCCAGCACCGAGCAGTGGATCTTCACCGGCGGCAGCGAGAGCTCCTCGACGATGTGCGTGTTCCTGATCTCCAGCACCTCGTCGACGGTCTTTCCCTTCACGAGCTCGGTGACGTAGCTCGAGCTGGCGATCGCGCTGCCACAACCGAACGTCTTGAACTTGGCGTCCTCGACCACGCCGGCGTCGCTGATCTTCAACTGCAGCTTCATGACGTCGCCGCACTCCGGGGCGCCCACGACGCCCGTGCCGACGTTGGGATCGTTCTTGTCGAGCGCACCCACGTTGCGCGGGTTCGAGTAGTGATCCAGTACCTTGTCGCTGTACGCCATTGCTTCCTCTCCTTCACTCGCGCTGCCAGGCGACGGAGTTGAGATCGATGCCTTCCTTCGCCATCTCGTAGAGCGGCGACAGATCGCGCAGGCGCCGCACCTCGGTGACGACGCGATCGAGGACGTAGTCGACGTCCTCTTCCGTGTTGAATCGACCGAGCCCGAACCGGATCGACGTGTGCGCGAGGTCCTCGCCCACGCCGAGCGCCTTCAGCACGTAGGACGGCTCGAGCGTCGCCGACGTGCACGCCGAGCCCGACGACACCGCGATCGCCGGGAGCGAGGCCGACGCCGCGAGCGCGTGCACGGAGCCGTTGAGGCCCATCAGGAGCGACTCGCCCTCGACGTAGGCGAAGCTCACGTTCAGGTTCCCGGGATGGCGATGGACCGGATGGCCGTTCAGGTACACCTCGTCGAGCTGCTCGAAGATCCCGGCGCGTAGCCGTTCGCGCAGGCGGGCGATGCGCTGCGATTCGTCGGCCATGCCGTCCTTGGCGAGCTCCGCCGCCCGTCCGAACCCGACGATCCCCGGCACGTTGAGCGTCCCCGAGCGCATCCCGCGCTCGTGGCCGCCGCCGTGGAGGATCGGCGTGAGCCGCACGCGCGGCCCTCGGGACCGTACGTAGAGCGTGCCGACGCCCTTGGGACCGTACATCTTGTGGGCGCTCAGCGACATGAGGTCGATACACATCGCGTCGACGTCGATCGGCAGCAGACTCGCGCCCTGCACCGCGTCGCAGTGGAACAGGACGCCGCGCTCGCGACAGATCTTCCCGATCTCGGCGACCGGCTGGATCGTGCCGACCTCGTTGTTCGCGAACATGATCGAGACGAGCACCGTCTTGTCGGTGATCGCCTTGCGGAGGTCGTCGAGGTCGATCATCCCGTACTTGTCGACGGGGAGGTAGGTGACCGTCGCACGGCCGGTGCGCTCGAGGTGCCGGCAGGTGTCGAGCACCGCCTTGTGCTCGGTCACCTGGGTGACCACGTGGGTGCCCTTGTCCTTGTAGAACTCGACCACGCCCTGGATCGCCAGGTTGTCGGACTCGGTCGCCCCGCTCGTCCACACGATGTCCTTCGCCTTTGCGCCGACGAGCCGAGCGACCTGCTCCCGGGCCGTCTCGACCGCCTTCTCGGCGTCCCAGCCGAACCCGTGGCTGCGGCTGGCGGCGTTCCCGAAGTGCTCGGAGAAGTACGGCAGCATGGCCTCGAGCACGCGCGGGTCGACCGGCGTGGTCGCGTGGTTGTCCATGTAGATGCCCTTGGTCATCATGACGCTCTGCTCCCTTGCCGGCGAGGATACCGGATAATCCGGACCTGGTCGATCAGATATTATCGGTCAGGGGTCCTGTCAAGGATTCGGACGAGCTTCGAGCTCGCGCCGGAGGAAGTGCCCTGTGTGGGACGCTTCGGACTTCGCGACGTCCTCGGGAGTCCCCGCGACGATCACCCGGCCCCCCGCCTCGCCGCCTTCGGGACCCAGGTCGACGACCCAGTCCGCCGCCTTCACGACGTCCAGGTTGTGCTCGATCAACAGCACGGTATTTCCAGCATTTACCAGCCTATCCAGCACGTCGAGCAGGCGCTGGACGTCGGCGAAGTGGAGGCCGGTGGTCGGCTCGTCGAGCACGTAGAGGGTCTTGCCCGTGGCTCTCCGGGCGAGCTCCTTGGCGAGCTTCACCCGCTGCGCCTCGCCGCCCGACAGCGTGTTCCCGGCCTGGCCCAGCCGCACGTAGTCGAGGCCCACCTCCCGCAGGACGTCCAGGCGCTGGCGCGCGTGGGGCACGGCGCCCAGGACGTCCAGGGCCTCCGCGACGGTCAGGTCGAGGACGTCGGCGATCGAGAGGCCCTTGAACCGCACCTCGAGCGTCTCCCGGTCGTAGCGACGCCCCCGGCACACGTCGCAGGTGACGAACACGTCGGGAAGGAAGTGCATCTCGATCGCGATGACCCCGTCGCCGGTGCACGCCTCGCAGCGACCGCCCTTCACGTTGAACGAGAAGCGTCCCGGCCCGTAGCCGCGGGCGCGGGCTTCGGGAAGCTGCGCGAACAGCTCGCGGATGGGGCCGAAGAGGCCGGTGTAGGTCGCGGGGTTCGAGCGCGGACTGCGGCCGATCGGCGCCTGGTTGATCTCGACGACCTTGTCGACGAGCTGCCAGCCGGTGAGCTCGTCGTGGGCACCCGCCTCGTCACTGCCGAGCCCGAGCTTGCGGGCCAGGGCCCGGTAGATGGTGTCGATGACGAGCGTGCTCTTCCCCGATCCGGACACGCCGGTCACGCAGGTCATGGTCCCGAGCGGGATGGCGACGTCGATGCTCCGCAGGTTGTTGGCGCGCGCGCCGCGGACGCCGATCGACCATCCCGAGCCGCGCCGTCGCTGCTGCGGCACCGGCACGCGCTCGTGCCGCGCGAGATAGCGCCCCGTGATCGACGCCGGGTTCGCCATGATCTCGGCGGGCGTGCCGACGGCGACCACCCGTCCCCCCTGCACGCCTGCGCCCGGGCCCATGTCGATCACGTGGTCCGCCGCCAGGATCAGGTCGCGGTCGTGCTCCACGACGACGATCGTGTTGCCGAGGTCGCGGAGTTGGACGAGCGTGCGGAGCAGGCGCTCGTTGTCCCGTTGGTGGAGGCCGATCGACGGCTCGTCCAGCACGTAGAGCACCCCCGTCAGGCGTGATCCGATCTGCGTGGCGAGGCGGATGCGCTGGCCCTCGCCCCCCGAGAGCGTTGCCGCCCCGCGATCGAGCGTCAGGTAGTCGAGGCCCACGTCGGCGAGGAAGCCGAGCCGCGCGCGCACCTCCTTCAAGATGGGCCGTGCGATCTCGTCCTGCACGGGCGTCAGCGCGAGCCCGCCCAGGAACCGCGCCGCGTCCCGGATCGCGAGCGCCGACAGGTCGACGATGCTCTTGCCGCCGATACGAACGAAACGCGCCTCGCGACGCAGACGCGTGCCGTCGCAGGTCGTGCAGTGGGTCTCGGCGACCAGACCCTCGATCTCGTCGCGGATCCACGAGGAGCGCGTCTCGCGGAGCCGCCGCTCGAGCCAGAGAACGAGCCCCTCGAAGGGCCGGCGGACCATCCCACGGCCACCGCGCCCGGCGGGAAACGCGATCGCCTGGTCGCCGGAGCCCCGGAGCACCACCTCGCGAACCGCCTCGGACAGATCCTTCCACGGCGTCGCCGGAGCGAACGTGTAGTGGACGGCGAGGGCCATCAACGCTTCATCGAGACCGGGGAGCGCGCGCAGCACCGCGCCGGCCAGCGCGCGCGGCAAGGGCGCCCCGGGATCGGCCACGATCAGCGTCGGGTCGAAGCGCCGCTCCACGCCGAGACCACCGCAGGCCTCGCACGCGCCGAGCGGACTGTTGAACGAGAAGAATCGCGGCGACAGCTCGGGATACGATACGCCGCAGGTTGGGCAGGCGTGCCGCTCGGAGAAGAGCTGTGGCACCGGCGCCGCCGCGCCGGGTTCCGCGACGTCGACGAGCGCGATGCCGTCGCCGTGCCGGAACGCGACCTCGATCGAGTCGGCGAGCCGCCCGAGCGCGCCCTCGCGCCGCACGATCCGATCGACCAGCACTTCGATCGTGTGGCGCTGCGTCTTGGCGAGTGCGATCTCCTCGCCGAGCTCGCGCAGCTCGCCGTCGACGCGCGCGCGCACGAAGCCGCCGCGCCGCAGATCCTCCAGCTCCTTCTTGTGCTCGCCCTTGCGATCGCGGACGACCGGGGCGTAGATCCACAGGCGCGTGCCCTCGGGCAGCGCGGCCAGACGGTCCACCACCTGCTGGACGCTCTGGGCGGTGATCGCCTTCCCGCAGCTCCAGCACACGGGCTCGCCGACGCGGGCGTAGAGCAGTCGCAGGTAGTCGGCGATCTCGGTGATGGTGCCGACCGTCGAGCGCGGATTGCGCCCGACGCCGCGCTGCTCGATCGCGATGGCGGGCGAGAGGCCGTCGATCCCGTCGCAGTCCGGCTTCTCCATCTGCTCGAGGAACTGGCGCGCATAGGCCGACAGCGACTCGACGTAGCGGCGCTGGCCTTCGGCGTAGAGCGTGTCGAACGCGAGGGACGACTTGCCCGAGCCCGAAAGGCCGGTCACGACCACGAGCCGCTCGCGCGGGATGTCGACGTCGATGCTCTTGAGGTTGTGCCCGCGGGCGCCGCGAATGCGGATCACACCCGCCATCGGTCGCAATCGCCTCTAGGCACCGAGGGCCGCGCGGGCGGCTTCGACCGCGGCTTCGACGGTCGCCTGATACTCGGCGAGCTGGGCCTTGGTCTGCGCCTCGAATCGCATGACGAGGACCGGCTGCGTGTTCGAGGCCCGCAACAGCCCCCAGCCGTGATCGAAGCGGACCCGCACGCCGTCGACGTCGATGATGTCGCGCCCCGCCTTCCGGAATTCGTCCCGGACGCGATCGGCGACCTTGAACTTCACCTCGTCCGGGCAGTCGACGCGGATCTCCGGCGTCGTGACGGACGGCGGCAGATCGGCGAGCAGCTCGGCCACGGTCTTGCCGGTGCGCCCGAGGATCTCGAGCAGCCGCGCGCCGGCATAGGCCGCGTCGTCGAAGCCGAAGTAGCGCTCCTTGAAGAAGATGTGGCCGCTCATCTCGCCGCCGAGCAGGGCCCCGGTCTCCTTCATCTTGGCCTTCAGGAGCGAGTGGCCGGCCTTCCACATGATGCCCGTGCCGCCGTGCTTGGCGATGTCGTCGTACAGGCGCTGCGAGCACTTCACCTCGGAGACGATGGTGCCGCCCGGGTTGCGCGCAAGCACGTCGCGCGCGTACAGGACCAGCAGCTCGTCGCCCCAGATGATGCGGCCGCGTGCGTCGACGACGCCGATCCGATCGGCGTCGCCGTCGAAGGCGATGCCCAGCTCGGCCTTTTCCTTCGCGACTGCGCGGACGAGATCCTGCATGTTCTCGGCCACCGTCGGATCGGGATGGTGGTGCGGAAAGCGCCCGTCCATCTGGCAGAAGAGCTCGGTCACGCGCGCGCCGAGGCGGCGGTAGATGCCCGGCGCGACGGGACCCGCCGTCCCGTTGCCCGCATCCACCACGACGTTGATCTCGCGGGCGAGACGGCCGATGTTCTCGACGACGTACTCCTCGTACTCGGGTGCCACCGGACGCTGCTCCAGCGTCCCTCGCCCGCTGCGGAACTTCCCGGCCTCGAGACGCCGGCGCAGATCCTGGATCTGCTCGCCGTGCAGCGCCTCCTTGCCGAGGCAGACCTTGAACCCGTTGTAGTCCGACGGATTGTGGCTGCCGGTGATCTGGATGCCGCCGTCGAGGTTCCAGTGGAAGATCGCGAAGTACACGAGCGGCGTCGACACGACGCCGATCTCGACGACACCGAGCCCGGTCGAGCGGATGCCGTCGATGAGGGCGGCCGCGTAGCCGTCGGAGGTGAGCCGGCAATCGCGACCCACGCAGACGCGCGCGGCGCCGTGCTCGAGCGCGAGCGTGCCGAACGTCTGTCCGAGGAGTCGCGCGAAGCTCGCGTCGAAGTCGCGCTCGGCGATGCCGCGAATGTCGTATTCGCGGAAGATCGTCGGGTTCAGTTGAGCACCTCGACGTGGTGGCGGTCCCGAAGGTTCTTCGAGATCCACTGGCGGAAGCGCTCGTCGGCCTTCGCGTTGTAGAGCATCTGCTTGATCGTATCCTTCACCTGGTCGAAGGGTACCGGGCCGCCGCCCTGGATACCCTCGACCTTCAGGAGGTGGATGCCGTTCGGCGTGACGACCGGCTCGCTCACCTCGCCCGAGCGCAGGCTGAACGCCACGCGTTCCAGCATCGGGGACATTTCGCCCTTCTTGAAGGTGCCGAGCAAGCCGCCGTTGTCGGCGCCCGGCCCCTCCGAGTACCGGCGAGCCAGTGCCTCGAACGACTGCCCCGAGTCGGCCATCTGCTTCACGGCCTTGGCCTGCTCGACGACGCGCACGGCGTCCTGCTGGGTCATGCCCGCCTTGAAGCCGAAGAAGATGTCCCGCACGACCACGCCGCTGCGGGTGGCGAACTCCTCCTTGTGCTGCTGGTAGTACGTCTCCACGTCCTCGTCGCTGATGGTGATGGTCGAGCCCCGCATCTCCTGCTGGAGGAGCACCGTCTTCTCGAGCTCCTCCTTCACCTTGGCGCGGTACTGCTCGATCGTCATGTTCTGCTGCTTGAGCGCCGCCTTGAACTGCTCTTCGCTGAGCTTGTTGCGGGCCATCACCTCGTCGACGTAGTGCGTGATGTCTTCGGCCTTCACAGAGATCTTCCGCGCCACGATCTCCTTCTCGAGGATCTTGTCGGTGACGACGGCTTCCAGCAGGTCCTGGTCGGACACCCCGTGGGCACGCCGCTCCTCGCCGTAGCGCTGCACCTCGTGCGCAGTGATGGGGTCGCCGTCGACGGTGGCGACGATGCGGTTGACCACGCCGGCTGCAGCCGGCCGCTGAGCGACCAACGCGAATACCAGGATGGCCGCGGTGCGGCCGAGCAACATGGCGCGGGTGGGTATCATGCGGCTGCGAGCCTCTGCAACACGGACGTGAGCTCCGCGATGAGCCCGTCGTGGTCGGTCGCCTCCGGACGAACGAGCAACGCCGAGCCGCTCGTGAGCCGCAGGCGTCCTTTCGACCCCCGGATGAACTCCAGCAGGGACGGCACCTGCACCGGCGTTGCCGCATCGAACTCGATGACGACGTCGTCGCCCCGCCGGCGGACCTGCGAGACGCGCAGGTCCTTCAGCCAACGCCGCAGCGCCATGATGCGCAGCAGGGTGTCGACGAGGAGCGGCGGCGGCCCGTAGCGGTCCTGCAGCTCCTCGCGGATGGCGTCGAGGTCGGGGACGCCGCGGATGCCCGCGAGCCGCTTGTAGAGCATGAGCCGCTGGCTCACGTCGGGGACGTAGGACTCCGGCACGTAGGCGGGGATCGCGAGCTGGATCTCGGGCTCGATCTCCGCCTCGGCGGGCTCGCCGCGCACCTCCCGGACCGCCTGCTCGAGCATGTGCGTGTAGAGCTCGAGCCCGATCGCGGTGATGTTGCCGGACTGCTGCTTGCCCAGGAGGTTCCCGGCGCCCCGGATCTCGAGGTCGTGCGCCGCGAGGCGGAAGCCGCCGCCCAGGTCGTCCAGCTCCTGGAGCACCGTCAGCCGCTTCTGCGCGTCCGACGTGATCAGGTGCTCGCCGGGAATGAGGAGGTAGGCATACGCCCGGTGATGCGACCGTCCGACCCGCCCGCGAATCTGGTAGAGCTGCGCCAGGCCGAACGTGTCGGCGCGGTTCACGATGAGCGTGTTCGCGTTCGGGATGTCGAGACCCGACTCGATGATCGCCGACGTGACGAGCAGGTTCGTCTGGCCGTGCATGAAGGCGAGCATCGCGCGCTCGAGATCGGCCTCGCCGAGCTGCCCGTGCGCGATCCCGATGTGCGCCTCGGGGACGAGCTCGCGCAGGCGCGCGGCGACCTGCTCGATGCTCTCGACGCGGTTGTGCACGAAGAACACCTGCCCGCCGCGCCCGAGCTCGCGCACCACCGCGTCGCGGATGACGCCCTCGTCGTACTTCGTGACGTAGGTCCGGATCGCGAGGCGGTCGACGGGCGGCGTCTCGATCACGGAGAGGTCCCGGATGCCGGAGAGCGACATGTTGAGGGTGCGGGGGATCGGCGTCGCCGTGAGCGTCAGGACGTCGACGGTCGCGCGCAGCATCCGGATGCGCTCCTTGTCCTTCACGCCGAAGCGGTGCTCCTCGTCGACGATGAGCAGACCGAGCTCCTTCCACTGGACGTCCTTCTGGAGGAGCCGATGCGTTCCGATCACCACGTCGACGCGCCCGCTCGCGAGGCCGCCCACGGTCTCCTTCGTCTCGGTCGCGGTGCGGAAGCGCGACAGCATCTCGATCGTGATCGGATAGCCCTGGAAGCGTGCCGCGAAGGTCTCGAGATGCTGCTGGGCGAGGATCGTCGTGGGCACGAGCACGGCAACCTGCTTGCCGCCCAGCACGGCGAGAAACGCCGCGCGCATCGCGACCTCCGTCTTGCCGAAGCCGACGTCGCCGCACACGAGGCGATCCATGGGCCGGGCGCCCCCGAGATCGCCCAATACCTCGTCGATGGCGCGCGTCTGCCCGGGCGTCTCCTCGAACGGAAACCGCGCCACGAATTCCTGATAGAGCGGATCCGACTGGGCGTACGGCCGGCGCCCGTGTGCCTCGCGGGCGGCGTAGACCTTCAAGAGCTCGTGCGCCATCGCGAGGAGCGATTCCTTGGCCTTCGCCTTCGCGCGCTCCCACGACGTGCCGCCGAGCTTGTCGAGCGGCGGCGCGCCGCCGTCGGCCGACACGTAGCGTTGCACGACGTTGATGCGGTCGACGGGGACGTAGAGCCGGTCGCCCCCTTCGTACTCGAGGTGCAGGTAGTCGCCCTCGGTGTCGGCGACCTGCATGTGCTTGAGGCCCCGATACAACCCGACGCCGTGGTCGACGTGCACGACGTAGTCGTCGGGCCGCAACTGCGCGAGCGTGGAGAACACGTCGGTCGGCCGCTCCCGCCGGGTGCGGCGCACCTGGCGCGGCTCACCGAACAGCTCGGCTTCGGTGACGATGGCGAGTCCGTCGGCCGGCAGCCGCACGCCGCGCGAGAGCTCGCCGGTCAACGCGAGCGGCCCGCGCCCCTTGGCACCGAGCGCCTGCGCGAAGGGCGCGTCGGTCGCGAGGGCGTCGATGCCGTGGGGCGCCAGGAGGCCGCGCAGCCGGTCTCGCCGCGCCGGCGTCGTCGCCACGAGCACCAGGCGCGCACCGTCGCGCTCCCATTCGTGGAGACGGTCGGCGACCGCCTTCAGCGGAGCGTCGGTCGTGGTCGTGCCGCGCAGGACGATCCCGTCGGTCGCGTACGTCGTCGCGCGCAGGTCGTCGCCCGCGAGGCTCTCGAGGCCCTCCACCTCGACCCGCGGCCAGCCACCCAGACGCTCCCGCCATTCGGACGGCGGGAGGTAGAGCGCCTCGGCCGGGGGATGAAATCGTCCTTCGGCCTCTGCCGCCGTCGCGTGGGTCACGACCTGCTGCCAGGTCGCTTCGACCGCCGCCTCGAGACCGCTGCCCTGCTCGACCCAGACGAGCGTCCCCTCGGGCAGGAAGTCGGCGAGCGTGCCGAGCGATGGATGCAGGTAGGGAAGGAGGGCCTCCATGCCCGGCAGCACGAGCCCCGAGCGCACGGCTTCCACGAGGTCGCGCCGCTCCTGGCGGGCGAGAGCGACGTCCGCCGCGCGCTCGTCGATCGCGCGCGCCACGGACGGACCCAGCTGATGCTGCCCGAACTCGCGCAGCGGCAGCAGGAGCAGGTCCTCGATCGCATCGAGCGATCGCTGCGAGGACGCGTCGAGGAGCCGGATGCTCTCGATCTCGTCGCCGAAGAACTCGAGGCGCACGGGCCGCACGTACCCGACCGGGAAGACGTCGAGGATGCCGCCGCGCACGGCGACGTCGCCCGGATCCTGCACGAGCGGCACGCGATGGTAGCCCCACGCGACCAGGCGCGAGGCGAGGTCGGCGGGAGCCGTGGTCTCGCCCGCGACGACGTAGGTGATGGCCTCGGCGAACACCCGACGTGGCAGGCCGCGCTGCCCCCATGCCTCGATCGTCGTCACGACGATGGGGTCGGGCGTCTGCAGGAGGTGATAGAAGCCCTCCATCCGGGCGGCCACCGTCTCGCGCGTCGGCGAGAGTGGCTCGAACGCAGGCACCTCCCACCCCGGCAGCACCTGCACCCGGCGCTCGAGCGGGTTCGTCCCTTCCCGATCACCCCGAAAGAAGCGAAGGTCGGACGCGAACGCCTCGGCCCTCGCCGTGTCGACCGCGAGCACGAGCACCGGGCGGGGAATCTGGGCGTACAAGCGCGCGAGGGCGAGCGCGGGCGCACTCCCGCGCAGCCCGGTCAGCCGAATGGGCTGCGGAGCAGGTTTTTCGAGCGCGCGGGCCGCGCGCGCGACGACGTCGGACAAGGCCGGCGCAGACACGGCTCGGCGTCGCAGTCTGCCCGACGCGCTCGCGTCACTCCAGTCGCCGTCCGCGAAAGACGGCGACCGGGGAGCCCACCGCGAGCACGACCGACGCGGGCGCGGACCCGGTGAGGAACGACCAGGACGGGCCGTAGACCGCGCCGAAGTCGACGTCGATCGCGGCTGCCGCGTTCGGATAGATCTCCCAGACCGGGTGCCGCACCTCGTAGCGGATGGTGCGACCGCGCCGGTCGATCCCGAAGCCCCACTGGTGCTCCTTGAAGAAGTGCTCCACCCCATTCGTCGGCGCCGGGCAGGGCGGCTCGCTCGCAACGGCCGAGAAGCGTTGCAGCCGGCCCTCCCACTCGAAGCGATGCGTGACGGCGATCCGCCCGTCGTCGTGGCGCACGGAGCGACCCATCGCGGTCGCGCGATACGGCTCGTTGTAGAGTCGTCGCGCCACCGCCGCGACCAGGCGGCTCGGCACCAGCTCGCGCACGAAGACGACGCCTCGCTCGGCGCCCGACCGGACGTAGAAGCGCAGGTTCACCTCGGGAAAGTCGACGAGCCCCGGCCAGCGCACCCCGAGCACCCGCGTGTCGAGGAAGTCGAACGCCACCAGGCTGACGTAGGTGTGCCCGTCGCGCCGGTCGAGCTCGAGGCCGGGCGGGAGATGGCGGCGCAGCAGGTAGTCGGGCGCGACGTACGACGCCAGCAGGAGGTTCGCCCAGCGTGCCGTGAGAAAGGGACGCCCGGACGCCGAGTCCATCGCCGTCAGCCGCGGCGGCTCGGCGAGCGGACGATCGCGTAGAGTGGGACGACGACCCGATTCTCGTCGGGATGGGTCGTGAAGATCTCGACGTTGCCCTCGATCTTGCCCGGTGGAAGGCCATCGCGCAGCCGCAGGTTCAACTGATACTCGACGCCGTCCTCTATGGTGGTGAGGTCGTAGGTCACGGCCTGCGGCACGATCACCTTGGTGACCGCGATCGGGTGCTCGCTGCGATTGCGGATGTAGACCTCGCGCGGCGAGGCGGCTTCCCCCTCGGCGAGGGCGAACGTCACCTGTGGCGGCAGGACCGCGATGTCGCCTTCGATGGTGCCGAGGACGCGTACCGTCACCTGCGGCTGCCGCTCGCTCGTCGTGCGCAGGACGAGGTCCGCGTTGAAGCGCCCGACGGGCAGGTCGCCATCGAGCTCGACGACCACCTGCTGGCCGTGGTCGTCGGCTGCGGAATCGATCCAGGACCGGACGTGGGGATTCGTCGCCTCCACCGCGGTGACGAGGGCGGCGGGTCCCGGGCGCCCCGCGACGACGGTGAGCGAGCGCCGTACGACCGTGCCGCGCCGCACGTGCCCGAGGTAGAGGGGCGTCGGCGTGATCACGAGGTCGGTCAGCACCTGGCCGGTGAGCGTCACCGTGAGCGGCGTCCCGGCGGGATCGTTCGTGTAGACGGTGACCGTCTTCGTCGTGTGGCCCGAGAGGCGCGCGGTGTCGAGGCGGACGATGACGGAGCTGGCGTCGCCGGGCGCGATGGGATCGCCCGAGGCGACGCCGACGGTGCACGCGCAGGTGCCCTTCACGTGATCGATGCGCAGCCATTCGCCGCCCGTGTTGCGGACGCGGAAGATCTGCTCGATCACCTGGCCCTGCTCGGCCGTGCCGAAGTCGTATACCGGCTCGTCGACGACGGCCCGTGCGGCGCCGTCCGCGGCCGGTGCCGCCACCGCGCGCGCGAGCAGCACCAGCGCCCAGAAACACACGAGCCGGCGGGGATGCATGCGCATCGCTCTACCGCCGGCTCGCTGATCGCGCAATCGAATCGCGTCTAGTACACGCAGTTGCACTCCATCAGGTCACCCTGCGGCAGGCAGGTCCCGATGCAATCGGCGTTCGACGAGCAGGGAATCGACTTCACCACCGAGCAGGCGCCGCTCGCGGTGTCGCAGGTGCCGGCGAGGCAGGTGTTCGGGGCGTTCGGATCGCAGACCTCGGCGTTGTCGATGCGCCCGTTCCCGCACAGGTGGTCGAGGGTCAGCGTGAAGCTGATCGGGTTCGACTTGAAGCTCTTGCCGTCGTCGGCCACGCCGGACGCCACCGCCTGGATGATGAGCGGGAACGACACGTACACGTCCGAGGGCAGCGCGGCGTACTGCGCCCGCAGGCAGTGGATGATCTGCGAGTTCACCATGGGGAAGAGGTTCACGAAGGCGACGTGCGGCGCGCCGCTGCCCGTGTTGCCGGTGCCGTCGGGCGTGAGGCCGAACGGGAAGAGGTGCGCACCGGAGAACACCTGCACCTTGCGCAGCGAACGGCACGCGGTCGGAAAGCCGTTGCGCGTCGGGACGAACTGGCGGAACCGGCCGGCCCCGGCGATGCGCATCTTCAGCTGGACGTTGTCGATCGAGATGCCCTGGTGGGTCATCATGTTCACGAGCTCCATCCAGCCGCCGCAACGGGTGAGCGGGTAGCTCACCGTCGGGAAGCCGAGCGTGTTCCAGAGCCCGATCTCGTCGGAGCTGACCGGAATGCCCGAGTCCACGGTCGGGATCTGGCACTTCCCGTCGTCCGATGCCTCGGCCTCGAAGAACCCGGCCGCCCGCAGGACGAGCCCGTCGGTGCCCGCACCGGCCTCGCCCACCATGGCCAGCATGACCACGGCCGCGAGCGCCGCCCGCATCGCAGTACCTCTACGAATCCCCATGACTCCTCTCCTCCCAGCCCCTTTTGCTCCGACGGCTGCACGCCTCAGAGGTGTTGTGCGATCTCCTGTGCCGTGAGCTCGACGAACCGCACGCGGCCCACCTGCTCGACGGCAACGAAACGAATGCGTCCCTTCGACGACTTCTTGTCCGCTCGCATCGCCGTGACGAGCGCGGCCGGCGGCACGTCCCCGGGCAGATCCATGGGCAACCCGAGCGCCCGCAGGACGCCCCGGAGGCGGTCGACGGTCCCGGCGTCGCAGATGCCGAGCGCGTGCGAGACGCGCGCCGCCGCGACCATTCCCATCGCCACCGCCTCGCCGTGGAGGTAGCGACCGTAGGTAGTCGCGGCCTCGACCGCGTGGCCCACCGTGTGCCCGAAGTTGAGCACGGCGCGCTCGCCCCGCTCCTCGCGCTCGTCGGCCGACACGACGGCCGCCTTCTGGCGGGCGCACGACGCCACGACGGCCACGAGCGCCTCGGGGTCGAGTGACAGCAGGGCCTCGGGCGCGCGCTCGAGGCGCGCGAACAGCGCCGCGTCGCCGATGACGCCGTACTTCACGACCTCCGCCAGTCCCGCCAGCAGCTCGCGGCGCGGCAGGGTCGCCAGCGTCGCGACGTCGGCCACGACCAGGCGCGGCTGGTGGAAGGCGCCGATCAGGTTCTTGCCCGCCGGGTGGTCCACCGCGGTCTTCCCGCCGATGGCGGCGTCGACCTGCGCCAGCAGCGTCGTCGGGACCTGCACGACGGGCAGGCCGCGCAGCAACGTCGCCGCCGCGAAGCCGGTGAGATCGCCGATCACGCCGCCGCCGAGGGCGACGAGCGGCATCGTGCGCTCCACGCCCGCCGCCAGCAGCGCATCGTAGACGCGCGACAGCGTCGCGAGGTTCTTGTGCTCTTCGCCGTCCGGCACCACGACCACGACCGGCTCGAAGCCGGCGAGGCGCAGCGAGCGCTCGACGGGCGTACGATAGAGCGCGCCGACCCGATCGCTCGTCACGACCCCGCACCGTCCGCCGAACCCGAGGGCGGCGAGGCGCGAACCGAGCTCGCCGAGCAGCCCCTCGCCGACGACGACGGCGTACGAGCGCGGGCCGAGATCGACTCGGATCTCCTCCGAGCTCACCGCCGACACGACCATCGCCTCCGCCCACCGAGTCGCCATCGTCCGCTCACCGCACGTCCACTGCCGCGCGCACGCGGTCGACCACCTGGTCGACCGTGAGACCCGTCGTATCGATCGCGTGGGTGGCGCTGGCGTACGCGGACTCCCGCGCCGCGAGCAGGGATTGGATCCGCTCGAGCCGCTCGCTCTTCGTCTTGGCCGATGCGAGCAGCGGACGACTTGACGCGTCCGGAATGCGCCGCAGGATCTCCTCCGGCGACGCGGTGAGACACACGATCGGTCCGGCCGCCGCGAGCCGGCGCCGGTTGTCGCGATCGAGGAGCGCGCCGCCGCCCGTGGCGACGACGGCGTCGGGGATCGCGCAGGCTTCCGTCACCGCTTCGCGCTCGAGCGCGCGGAACGCCGCCTCGCCCTGGGTGGCGAAGATCTCGGCCACGCGACGCCCCGCCTTCATCTCGACCAAGCGGTCGGTGTCGACGAACGTGCGTCCGAGCGTACGTGCCAGTCGGCGTCCCACTTCGGTTTTTCCCGTCCCCATGAAGCCCGTGAGTATGATCTGCGCCACGACCTCGCGGACGTTAGCCCCCGCGGCGCTCCGCCCACAACTGATTCGAGGGCGGGAGGCTCGCCGTGCCCGCATCGACGACCTTCGGCGTGAGGAACACGATCAGCTCCTCGTGGTGCTTGGACTCGAGGGTCCGCTTGAAGAGCCACCCCAGCGCCGGGATCTTGCTCAGGTACGGCATCCCGTCCTCGCGGTCGTCGCCGATGGTGCGGTAGATGCCGCCCAGCACGACGGTGTCTCCATTGCGGATGAGAACGTTCGAGTTGGCCTCGCGGCTGACTTCGCTCGGGATCCCGTCGACGGCCCGCGTGAAGTCGGGCTGGCTCGACTTGGCGTAGATGCTCATCAGCACGAATCCGTCCGACGAGACCTGCGGGGTCACGACGAGCGTGATGCCGGTGTTGATCTTCTCGGTCGCGGTGGTCCCGCCGCCCGCCGACCCGCCGGCGCCCGTGTTGATGACGGTGCCGGTCGAGGGCAGCTTCACGCGCAGAATCGTCAAGCTCTGGATGGTCGCCGCGACGTTGTTCATGGTGATGACGCGCGGGCGGCTGATGACCTTCGCCTTGCCCTCGTTCTCGAGCGCCGTCAGGCGAACCGACAGCGTGTTCGCGCCGTTGAGCGAACCGAGCGCCAGGTCGATCGCCGAGCCCGATCCGGCACCGAAGCCGTTGCCGAACCCCGTCGGCACCGGGAAGTCGGCGAGGAACGGAACCGGCAGCGGAACGGCGCCCGTCCCCGAGGGCGGCGGCGCCGTGCCGACGCCGAGGCCGCTTCCACCGACGCCGATCGTGCCGGGGAAGTTCGCGCCCGTCGGCGTTCCCGTCGATGGTCCCTGCTGGTTCTGATAGCCCCACTGCACGCCGAGGCCGCGCGCGAAGTCCTGCGTCGCCTCGACGATGTTCGCCTCGATCAGCACCTGCGGGCTCTGGACGTCGAGCTCCTTGATCAGGTGGCTCGCATCGTCGACGCCCCGGCCGATGTCACGCACGATGACGGTGTTGGTGCGCTCGTCGAACGTGACCGCGCCGCGATCCGTCAGCACGCCCTTCACCTTGTCGACCAGCGACTCGTCGGCGCGGGCGTAGTTCACCCGCACGTACTTCACGCGCAGCGGCTCGAGCTCGTTCTCGGAGTCTTCGGCCGCCTTCAGCGAATCACGCTCTTCCTTCAGGCGGTTCACGGACGACACGCGGACGACGTTGCCGTCCTCGGTCTTCTCGAGCCGGTTCGTGCGGAGCACCAGGTCGAAGGCCTGGTCCCACGGCACGTCGGTCAGGTGGAGCGTGACCTTGCCCTGCACGTCGTCGGTCGCGATGATGTTGAGACCGCTGACGTCGGCCAGCACGCGGAGCACGTTCTGGATGTCCGCGTCCTTGAAATCGAGCGAGATCTTCTCGCCGTGGAAGACCGGGGTCGGCACCACGGGACCGAGCGTGTCCTTGCTGTCCTTACGGACGACGCGCGACGGCTGCTGCGGCCGAACCGCCTCGGGCACCGCGGGCGGCTCGTAGGCGATCGGCTGCGGCCGATTGCGATCCGGCAACGGTGACGGCGTCGCGATCGGGCCGGCCTCGGGCATGGGCGTCGGCTCGGGCGTCGGAGCCGCCTTCGGAGCCGGCTCCGCCTTCGGAGCCGGCGCAGCCTGCGGGGCCGGCGCGGGCGTCTCGACCATCGCGGCCAACACGGGCTGCGAGGTCTCGTCGGTCGCGCGCTCGCGCGCCGTCTTCGGCGCAGCCGTCGCGGGATTGCCGAGGTCGGCGACCACCGTGTCGCCCTCCTGGCGGACGTCACGGATCTCGACCTTCTGCTTGAGATCGAGCACGATCCGAAGCTGCCCGGCGTAGGGGGCCACGCGGACCCGCGACACGACCGGGTCGGTCATCGCGTAGCGCTTCTCGCGGATGCGGTCCGCGTACGGACCGGCGACGTCGACGACGACGCGCGGGGGCGACGCGAGCGAGAAGTTGCGGACGCCGTCGGGCGCGCGCGTCAGCGCGACCACGACCTTGCGGCCCTCGGTGGTCGCCTCGACGCGAACGTCGCGAATGGCGAGTGACTGTGCATCTTGCACCGCAGCGGCCTGCGTCGGGGTCCCAGGCTCCGTCTCCGGCACGGCGATCGGCTGCTCTTCCAGCGTCGCGGCCACCCCGCGCGACCCGATCGTCGCGGCGGCGCAGCCGGCGAACACGAGCAGCATGAACCCACGTCCGAGCGCCCTCATCACTTCCCCCTCTCCTCGGTCGCCAGCTCCATCACCACTTCGGACGTCTGGCGATCCCCGTAGAAATCGACGGATTCCTCTTCAACTCGAAGCTTGCCCTGTTCGATCGCCTTCACCGCGCCGCCGTTGGCGCCGATCGCGGTGCCGACTTTCACGATGTAGCCGAGCCCGGCGTCGTCCTCGACGACCGCGCGCGGCTCGTTCGCCTGATAGATCACGGCCACGAGCTTCAGCTGGCCGATGTCGTAGCGCTGGAGCGGCGAACGGATCTCGCCGGTGGCGGTCGTCTGATTCGCGCGCGGCGGCCGGAAGGGATCCCGGCGTCCGGCCGGATCGTAGGCCGCGTCCCCCGCGGACGGCGAATGCGCGAGCGCGCGCGGGGCAGCGGGCGCTCCGGCGCTCTCCGGTTCGGCCGCCACGGCCGCGCGGGCGACCAGCAGCGCCATCCCCACGAGCAGTGTCGTCATATGCCGCTTCATGCGTCTTTCTCCGGCGCCCCACCGGGCTTGCCCTTGCCTTCCTTCTCCTTCTCGATGGCGCGCTGCTTGCGCTCGGTCTCGTCGAGGAAGCGGAAGGTCGTCGCCGTGCAGGCGGCGTCGAGCAGGAGCACGTCGCCTTCGATGCGCGGCTTCTTCAGCTGAATGTCGGACACGTTCACGATGCGGTCGAGCCGCTTCACGCGGTCCATGAAGAGCGCGAGCTCGTGGTACGTGCCGCGCATTTCCATCTGGACTGGAACGTCGGCGTAGAACTCCGAGTACGCCTCCGGCTTCTGCCGGAAGAGCGTCAGGTCGAGCCCGACGGCGCGCGCGCTGGCCGCGATGTTCGAGAGCAGATCCGCGATCTCGCGGCCCTCGGGGAGGCGCGCCTCGGCCCGCTTCACGTCGGCCTGCAGGTCGCGGATGCGCTTCTCCTCGTCCGCGCGGGCGTTCACCTTGATGCGCTTCTGCTCGAGCTGGGCCTGCTGCCCCCCGAGCTGGTCCTTCAGCTCGGTGAGTGCCGCGGCCTTCGGCCCGTAGACGTACTGGTAGTCGATCAGGAAGATGAGGGCGATCAGGCCGATCGTCGCGCCGAGCTTCTGGGCGATGGGCCAGTCGCGAATGGAGTCGATCAACCCCTCCATCATGGCGTGATCCTCCCGCGCGAGGCCGTCACGGTCGGATCGTCCGACAGCGCGGCCGTCCGCTTCGGCGGCTGCGGCGCCGCCCCGGGCTTCTGCACGGCCGGGGTCGTCGTGGCGCCGGCGTAGTTGACGTGCGCCTTGAGGGCGAACTTCTTCTGCTTGACGCCGTCCTGGTTCACCTGCGTCGTCTCTTCGAGGTCGACGTTCTGGAAGTAGGTGGACGTGCCGAGCTTGCGCAGGAAGTCGGCGATCGTCTGCTCGTCGACGCTGAAGCCCTGCATGTGCACCGTGCCCGCCGCCTCGGCGAACTCCGTGAGCCAGAGCTTGTCCGGCGTGGCGCTCGAGAGGTCGGCGAGCATGCGCACGGGCCCGGCGCTGCGCGCCTCGAGCTGCGAGATGACCTTCAGCTTCTCCTCGAGCTCCTTCTGCTGGGCCTGGATGCGCAACACGTCGCCGTACGGCCCGGCGATCGCCTGGAGCTCTTCGGTGACCTGCGTCACGCGCCGCTGCGTGGCGGCGTACCGCGCCGCCTGGATCGAGTGCCCGATGACCAGCAGGAAGGCGCCGACCGCGACGATCAGGCCGACGGTCGCGAGCTGCTGCCGCTGATCCGCGGCACGCTGCGCCTCTTCAGTGGGAAGCAGATTGATGCGGATCATTTGTCCCCCGGACGGCGGGTCGCGAGCCCGACGGTGACGGCCAGCGCAGGCCCGCTCTGCTCGATGACGCTGCGGTCGACCTTCCCGTCGAGGGTGATCCGGCGGAAGGGGTCGACGACGTCGACCTTGGTGTCGAGTCGCTCCTTCAGCTGCGCCGAAAGCCCCGGCATGCGGGCCGGACCGCCCGACAGAAGGACGGCGCCGAGCGGCTCGTCGGTGGCGGCGGTCCAGAAGAACGAGAGCGCCCGCTGCACTTCCTCGACGATGAACTCGGTGACCGAGCTGAGCACGGATTCGGCGTCGTCGGGCGTGAGATTCCCCGCCGACTGGCCGCGCTTGAGGGCGTCGGCGTCCTGCGGAGACACGCCGAGCTGCCGCACGAGCGCGTCGGTGAATTCCGCGCCGCCGACCGGCACGTCGCCGGTGAACGTGGAGCGACCGTCTTTCAGGATGTTGATCGACGAGTAGCGCGCACCGATGTTGACGAGGGCGACCGAACCGCCTTCGCTCACGTCGTAGTTCAGCTCGAACATGTTCTCGAGCGCGAAGTAGTCGACGTCGACGATCGCGGGATCGAGCCCGGCGGCGCGGATGGCGGCGGTGTAGCTGTTGATGATGTCGCGCTTCACCGCGACCACCAGCACCTCCATCTTGTTCCCGTCCTCCATCCAATCGACGACCTGGTAGTCCAGGTAGACGTTGTCGAGGGAGTCGGGGATCAGCTGCTGCGCCTCGGCCAGCACCGCGCCGTCGATGTTGCTGCCGGATTGCGCGGGCAACACGACCTTCTTCACGATCACGGCCGGACCCGGCACCGCGGTGATCACGCCGGTCGACTGCGCGCCCGTCTTCTGGACGAGCGCCCGGATCGCATCGACGACCGGTCCCTCGTCCTGGATGACGTTCGACTGGATCACGGTCGGCGGCACGGGGGCCGTCGCGAGTGCCGTCAGACGCGGGCCCGACGGACCGTGAAACACCTCGGCGAGCTTGATGCTGCTCGAGCCGATGTCCAGGACGAGCATGCCGTCCTGACGCTTGAACGGGTTCTGGAGGTTCGCACCGAGCAGCGATTGCAGCTTGCCCAGCTGAAATCTGCGTACGAGCCCAGCCGGATTCAACAGGTCTGGCAGCGCCACGGCCACATCCTCCCCATCATCACCACACCCTCACCACCCCCACGGGTGGTCCGCTCGCCTGTCGCAAAAGTCCAAAAATCTGACTCTGCAAGACTAGTATGCTCCGCTAGCCCCTTGGTTGTCAAAGCATCCACCGTCACTTCCTGCCTCGCACTCGTTGATCTTCAGCAACCAGCGTGCCCGACCGCGCGGACTCCTCTCCGCGCCTCTCGAATGCAGATGATGCCCCAAAAACGAGAAGACCCGGTCGTGTCTCCACGACCAGGTCTCCTCGTGTGCAGAAAGGAGGGGCTGAGACGCAGTGGTGCAAGCGTGGTGCCACGAAGATCCGAGAAAACGCCGCGAAATCCCTCGACGACGCATGCGCCGTCGCGTCGAGATGTTGCCACGCGCGCCGGCAAGCTGACGGCGGGAGAAATTTGACACCCCGAGCGCCCGCTCCTAGTTCGGTGCACGGATGAACGGGCTCGTCGAGATCGCACCGCTTCCGCCCGTCCCGCAGCACGACCTGTTCACCTATCTCGTCCCGACCGCGATGCGGGAGCACATCCAGGTCGGCATGCGCGTGCGCGTGCCGCTCGGGAGGCAGACCCGCACGGGGCTCGTGGCGGGATTCACAGCCGATGCGCCGGCGCGGGGCGACGTCCGGACGGTGCTGGACCTCCTCGACACCGCACCCTTCGTGCCCGCCGATCTGCTCGAGCTGTGTCGCTGGACGGCACGCTACTATCTGGCCTCGCTCGCCGAGGTGATCGGCACGATCGTCCCGGGACGGGTTCCCGAGGCGACGCAGGAGCTCGGCGTCCGCCTCCTGCGCCGCCTCGATCCGGAGGAAGAGGAGCGCCTGCTGCGCCGGGCGCCCGCACGGGCCGCCGCGTATCGTGCGCTGGCGGGCACCGCGGCGGGTGCGCTCCTCGCCCGCGACGCCCAGGCCGCCGGTATTCGATCCGACGCCATCCGCGGACTGGTGATCGCGGGTCTCGCGGAGCGGTTCCAGCAGCCCGCCGAGCGCACGGCGCCTGCCCAGCCGGCGCCGGCGCCGCGGCCGCCCCTCACTTCCGAGCAGCAGGCGGCCGCCGACGCCATCGCGGACGCCGTGCGGACAGGGCAGCACGCCTCCTTCGTCCTCCATGGCATCACGGGCAGCGGCAAGACCGAGGTCTTCCTCGCGGCCGCCGAGGCGACCCTCGCCGCGGGGCGCGACGTCCTGGTCCTCGTACCCGAGATCGCCCTCACCCATCAGGCCGTGGCCCGCGTCCGGGAGCGCTTCGGCGATACGGTCGCCGTCCTGCACAGCGGGCTCGGTCCGCGCGAGCGCTGGAGCGAGTGGCGGCGGATCGTCACACGCGAGGCCCGCGTGGTGGTCGGTGCCCGATCCGCCGTGTTCGCGCCCGTCGGCCGTCTGGGGCTGGTCGTCGTCGACGAGGAGCACGACGGGTCGTACAAGCAGGAGGACGGCATCCGCTACCACGCGCGCGACCTCGCCGTGGTGCGAGCCCGTCTCGCCGGTGGCGTCGTCGTCCTCGCCTCGGCGACGCCGAGCGCCGAGACCTATCACGCGGCGACGACCGGCCGGCATCGCCTCCTGGAGCTCCATGCCCGTCCTACCGCGCAGCCGCTTCCGGCCGTCGATCTCGTCGATCTCCGGGGACGGCCGCGGACGGACGAGCCGGGGCTCTTCTCGGACGAGCTCCGCGCCGCGCTGGACGAAACGATCGCGCGCGGCGAGCAGGCGCTCGTGTTCTTGAATCGCCGCGGCTTCGCCACCTACCTGCAGTGTCCCTCGTGCGGCGCCACGGCGAGCTGTCCGCACTGCAGCGTCACGCTCACGTGGCATCGCGCGCGCGGGGCCCTCGCCTGCCACCACTGCCAGTTCCATCGACGGCCGCCGGCGCGCTGCGAGAGCTGTCAGGGCCCCCCGCTCGAAGCCTATGGCATCGGCACCGAGCGCATCGAGGCGACCCTGCGAGCGGCGCACCCGGGCGTCAACGTCGAGCGCCTCGACCGCGATGTGGCGGCGCGCGCCGGCGCGCAGCGACGCATCCTGCGCGACTGGCACGACGGGTCGATCAGCGTCCTCGTCGGCACCCAGATGGTGAGCAAGGGCCACGACGTCCCGGGGGTCACGCTGGTCGCCGTCCTGCTCGCCGACCAGTCGCTCAACGTGCCCGACTTCCGGGCCGCCGAACGGACGTTCCAGCTCCTCGTCCAGGTGGCGGGGCGCGCGGGGCGGGGCGCGCGGGCCGGTCGCGTGATCGTGCAGACGCTGCGGCCGACGCATCCGAGCCTCGTCGCGGCGCGCACGCACGACTATCGTGCCTTCGTCACCGAGGAGCTGGCGCGCCGCAAGGCGCTCGGCTACCCGCCGTTCGCGCGGCTCGTGCTCCTGCGGCTCGACGGCAAGGTCGACGCCGGGGTCGAGCGGGCGGCGCGCGGCCTCGCCCAGCGCTTGCGGGCACAGGCACGTGCGCTCGGCATGGGCGACGAGGCCGTGCTCGGTCCCGCGCCGCCGCCCGTGGAGCGCGTCCGGGGGCGCTATCGCTGGCAGCTCCTGCTGCGCCATGCCGACGTCCGCAGCCTGCGGGCGCTCGCACGCGCGGCGCGCGGGCTCGCGCGCGAGATCCGCCAGCGCGGGCTTCGACTCGTCGTTGATGTCGACCCGGTGAGCATGTAGCGTTTCGCCGCAACGTCGATGGCGCTGCGCAAGATCCTCACCTATCCGGACACGCGCCTGAAGGACGTCGCGACCCCGGTCACGAACATCGACGCGCCCATCGCGCGTCTGTGCGAGGATCTGGCCGAGACCATGTATGCCGCGCCGGGGATCGGCCTCGCCGCAACGCAGGTGGGCGAGCCCGTGCGCGTCATCGTCCTCGACGTCCACGACAAGGAGGAAGGCCCCGGCAAGCGCTTGATGAAGCTCGTGAACCCCGAGATCGCCCAGCGCGAAGGCGAGATCGTCTTCGAGGAGGGCTGCCTCTCGGTGCCGGACTTCACCGCCGAGGTGAAACGCGCCGAGCGGATCCTGTTGCGGGCCTGGACGCCGGACGAGAAGGAGATCGAGATCGAGGCCGACGGGCTCCTCGCCGTCGCCCTCCAGCACGAGCTCGACCATCTGGACGGCAAGCTCTTCATCGATCGCCTGTCGCGCCTGAAGCGCGATCTCTATCGGGCCCGTCAACGCAAGCTCGATCGGCAGGGACGCCCCGGCCCGACCGGGCGTACGCCCCACATCATCTGACCACCACGTCGCAGGCGCCCTGGCGCATCGTGTTCATGGGTACGCCCACCTTCGCGTGCCCGAGCCTGGCGGCGCTCCTCGCTCGATCCGATCCCGTGGTCGGCGTCGTGTGCCAGCCGGACCGACCTCGGGGCCGCGGGCTCGCCTTGGCTCCGCCGGAGGTGAAGGTGCTGGCGCTCCGCCACGGCCTGCCGGTCTTCCAGCCCGACAAGGTCCGGGCTCCCGCGTTCCTCGATGCGCTGCGAACGCTCGCCCCCGATCTCATCGTGGTGGCGGCCTACGGACGCATCCTGCCGCGCGCGATCCTCGACCTCCCGCCCCGCGGCTGCATCAACGTGCACGCATCGATCCTCCCGCGACACCGTGGCGCGGCGCCGATCCAGCACGCCATCCTCGCGGGAGACGCCGAGACCGGCGTCACCATCATGGCCATGAGCGAGGAGATGGACGCCGGCGACGTGCTGCTGGTCCGCAGGACGCCGATCCTGCCGGACGACACCGGCGGCACGCTCACCGACCGCCTCGCGCAGCTCGGCGCGGAGGCGCTGGGCGAGACGATCGACGGCCTCGCGGCGGGGGCCATCCACCCCACGCCCCAGCCGGCGACGGGCATCACGTTCGCGCCCCGCATCGAGCACGAGCACACGAGGCTCGACTGGACGAAGCCCGCCAACCAGCTCGAGCGGGCCGTGCGCGCCTTCGCCCCCGAACCGGCCGCCTTCACGACCCTGCGGGGTGCGACGCTGAAGGTGTACGGGGCGACCGTGGCGAGCGACGCGCCCGCGGGGGTGCCGGGCACCGTCGTCGTGGCGACCTCGCGCCGTCTCGTCGTCGCGTGCGGGGACGGGGGCCTCGCGCTCGACGAGGTCCAGCTCCAGGGCCGGCGCCGGATGGCGATCGGACCGTTCCTCGCCGGGAACCGGGTCGCTCCGGGCACATGCCTCGGCGTGTAGCCGCGGGTGCCGATCCTCGCCGGGTCGCGTTCGAGGTCCTGGAGCGCGTCGCGACGACCGGGGCCTTCGCCGACGTCCTGCTGTCGCACCGCCTCGAGTCGGCCGGGCTCGAGGGGGCCGATCGGGGGCTCGCGACCGAGCTGGTCTACGGGACGCTCACCTGGCAGGGCCGGATCGACCATCATCTATCTTCTCTCGTCCGCGGCGGGCTCGGGGCCCTCGACCTGCCGGTCCTGCTGTCGCTGCGTCTCGGCCTCTACCAGCTCCTGTTCCTCGACCGCGTCCCCGCCTACGCCGCCGTCGACGGGAGCGTGCGGCTCGCCGGGTCGTCGGGGCGCGGAGCCAAGGGGCTCGTGAACGCGGTCCTGCGGCGGGCGAGCCGCCTCGGGAGATCGGGACTTTCCCTCCCCGACGCTGCCGACCCGATCGCGCGGCTGGCGGTCGAGTGGTCGCACCCGCGCTGGCTCGTCGAGCGATGGGCCGGAGAGCTCGGCCTCGACGTGCTCCCTCGGGCCCTCGAGGCGAACGACTGGCCGGCCGCGACCGTCCTGCGGACGAACCTCCGGCGCACGACGCGGGCGGCGCTGCTCACCGAGCTGCGCGAGGCCGGTCTCGCGGCCGTCGAGGGGGCGTACGTTCCGACGGCGATCGTGATCGAACGCGCCGCCGGACGGCTCCGCTCCCTGGCCGCCTACCGGGAAGGTCGGTTCGCCTTCCAGGGCGAAGCCTCACAGCTCGTCGCATCCCTCGCCACCGGCCCGCGGGTGCTCGACGCCTGCGCCGGTGCGGGCGGCAAGACGCTCGCGATCGCCGAGCGGCTCGGCTCCGAAGGGATGGTCGTCGCCATGGATCCCATGCGGGCCGGGCTCCGGCGCCTCGTCGCCGAGCGCCGGCGCCTGGGCGAGCCGGCCGCACCTGCGATCGCCGCCGACGCCCGCCGCCCGGCGACGCGGAAGCAGTTCGACACCGTGCTCGTCGACGCGCCGTGCTCCGGGCTCGGCACGCTCCGCCAGCATCCCGAGCTGCGCTGGCACCGCCGCCCCGAAGACATTCCCCGTCTGGCCGAGCTGCAGCTCCAGATTCTCGCCGGCGTCGCGCAGCTCGTGGTCGCCGGCGGCGCGCTCGTCTACGCCGTCTGCACGCAGACGACCGAAGAGACGACCGGCGTGACCGACGCCTTCCTCGCCGCGCATCCGAGGTTCGCCGTCGAACCTCTCGCCATCGCGTGCGCCGGCGCGGACGGCTTCCTGCGTACGGCGCCTCACACGCACGGTCTCGACGGCTTCTTCGCCGCACGCCTGCGCGCGGCGAGCTGACCGCGACGCGCCTGGCGCACGTCCCGGCGCTCCGGTAGGAGAGCGCCGTGCCGCTCGTCGCGCCGTCGATCCTGTCCGCGGACTTCGCGCGTCTCGGCGCGGAGGTCGCCGCCGTCACCACTGGCGGCGCCGACTGGATCCACGTCGACGTCATGGACGGGCACTTCGTTCCGCCGATCACGATAGGCCCGCTCGTCGTGCGAAGCCTTCGCCCGATGACGCGGCTTCCGCTCGACGTCCACCTGATGATCGAGTCGCCCGAGCGGCAGATCGACGAGTTCGTCAAGGCGGGCGCCGACCGCCTCACGGTGCACGTCGAGGCGTGTCGCGACGTGCCCTCGGTGCTCGATGCGATCCGGAAGGCCGGCGTGAAGCCGGGGCTGTCCCTCAACCCACCGACGCCGATGGATGCGGTGCAACCGTACCTCGACTCGATCGACCTGCTCCTCGTCATGAGCGTCAATCCGGGATGGGGCGGCCAGCCGTTCGTCGACGGGTCGATGGAGCGGCTCGCGATCGCGCGGCGCATGCGAGCCGAGGCTGGCGCCGACTTCCCCATCGAGGTGGACGGTGGGATCTACCCGCACAACGCTGCGCAAGCCGTCGCGTCGGGGGCCGACGTGCTGGTCGCCGGCACCGCCGTCTTCAAGGAAGCCGACTACGCGGCCGCCATCCGCGCGCTGCGCGGCTGAGGCCGGGGGGACGGGCCGCCCGCCCAGGTGATCGACCCGCCCCCGTATCCGGCCGTACGCCGCGGTCAGCTACCGCGGCCCGCCCGCGACGCGGCGTCGCCGACGGTGACCTGGTCCTTGATGCTGTCGTAGAGCTTGTCGCCGATGCCCTTCACCTTGCGCAGGTCCTGAGGCTTCTCGAACGGCTCCTTCGCCCGGTACTCGACGATGGCCTGCGCCTTCGCCGGACCGATGCCGGGCAGCCGCGCGAGCTCGGCGGCGCTCGCCGTGTTGAGGTTCACGCGCGCTCCGGGCGCGTCGGCCGCGACGGCGCGCGCGACCGGCGCCAGGGTGAGCCCGCAGAGGAGCCCCGCTGCCACCACCTTCTTCCATGCCGTCATCATCCACCTCCTTGCGTGGCGCCTCTGCGGGCGCCGCTGGTGTGAAGGTGGAAGTGCAAGCGAGGTGCCACGAACTCGCCACGGATCGGCGGGCCGACGCCGCCGACGGCGCAACGACCGTTCGAAACGTCGCGTTGCTGCGACGAAAGTCCCTTGACGGCTCGATCACGGCCGCGCCATCGCGGCACCTCTCGTGATCGCCGTTCCCCGTCGCGCGCAGGTCGCGCGGCGCGACTTGCGCGAGAGCCGCGCGCTCACGTGAGCAGGTGCAGCAACCCCTTCACGATCTCCGACACCGGCATCACCGTGGCGACCAGGGGCAGCACGGGGATCAGGCCGGGCACCACCATGCCGATGAAGTCGCCGAGCTGCACCGGCACGAGGCGGACGTTCTTCACTCGCTCGTAGCTGGTCCCGAGATCGGCCAGCGACTGGATGTCCCCGGAGCCGAGCGGCGACTCGCCGGGCGTGCCCGGGTCGATCCACTTGCGCGCGAAGAGCTGCGTGTACTGCGTCGCGAAGGTGTCGTACTCCAGACGCGCCTCGCGCTTCAGCTTTGCGAGCTTCGGCACGAAGACGAGGAGCGGGCTTCCGAAGATGGCCAGCGCCAGCACGAAGAGGGCCGCGTAGCTGAACTGGTACTGCTCGAGCTTGGCTCCGGTGAACAGGATGCGGTTCGCGATCTGGCTCGACACGACGGCGCTCATCGCGAACAGGAGCAGGCCGAAGGGCACGCATGCCGCGCCGAGAAAACCGAGACCCCCGGCGCCGTCGGGATGCGTCGGCGTGAGCTCCAGGTCGAGCGACTGGACCTTGGCGAGGAAACGCGTCCAGACGACCATGCGATAGATCCAGCGGTAGACCAGGAACTGGACGATCGGTATCGAGACCAGAACGTACCAGTAGCCGGAGCGTGAGATCTCGCCCTCGTGCGGCGAGAACCAGATGTCGCCCTGCTGGGTGGTGATCCTCGTGAGGACGCCGACGGCGGTCATGTACGCCGCAGCCAGCACCACGAGCTCGGCGACGCGCGAATCGCGGAACCGCACCGCGTCCACGATGATCTTGGCGAACCGTTCGTGCTGCTCCCGGCGCACGAGCCCGGAGACGATGAAGTGCGCCGTCACCTGCCGGAGCCGGCGCCCGATCGGGATCTCGGCGAGCACCAGCACCGGCAGGGCGAACAGGAACCGCACGTGCGCAGCGATGTCACGCAGGAAGGGAATCGGCACCCCGCCCGTCGCGAGCCCTTCGCTCAGCGACAGGACGAGGAGCGGCACCCAGGCCACCCCGGCGAGCACGAGGGCTTCTCGCCGCGAGCCCGGCGCGATCGGCGCGAGCCGCAAAGTGCGGAGCAGGACGGCGCCGGGCCCTCCTTCGGTCAGCAGGAACGGCGGGACGTCCTGGGCGGCGTTCGGGCTCATCGATCCCCTCCCGTGACGCGCACCAAGACCCGGGAGCGACTGCCGCGTCAAGAGGCCCGCTGTTGACGGCGCATGGCCTCGCGTCCTAAGCGGGCGCCATGAACGCCACACGACGAACGATGATCCTCGCCGCCGCGACCGTAGCCGTCCTCGCCATGCGCCCGACCGCGGCGCATGCGAGCGCCGCGTCGCTGCGGGCGGATTCCAGCGCTGCGCTGAAGCAGCTGTACGCGACCAATCCGAGCGCGAAGATCCTCGGCGAGAAGGCGAAGGCCGTGCTCGTCTTCCCGAAGATCGTGAAGGCCGGTTTCATCTTCGGCGGGCAGGGCGGCGACGGCGTCATGCGCCAGGGCGGCAAGACCGTCGGCTACTACCGGAGCGTCGCCGCGTCGTACGGCTTTCAGGCGGGCGTCCAGTGGTTCGGGTACGCGCTCTTCTTCATGACCGACTCCGCCGTGAAGTACCTGAACGAGTCCAAGGGATGGGAGCTCGGTTCGGGTCCGAGCCTCGTCATCGTCGACGAGGGGTTCGCGAAGTCGATCTCGTCGACCACGCTCACCCAGGACGTCTACGCGTTCATCTTCAACCAGAAGGGGCTCATGGGCGGTATCGGGATCCAGGGCGCCAAGATCACCCGGATCCACCCGAAATAGCAGCGCCGTCGCAATCTTCCCTTTCGGAAACGCGTGTGTTAATGCCCGACTTCGCTCGATTGCCGTGATTTGCACGGGGTGTGGCTCAGCCTGGCTAGAGCACTGCGTTCGGGACGCAGGAGTCGCTGGTTCAAATCCAGTCACCCCGACCATCTCCCTCACGGCGATCGGGTGCCACGGCCTTCGGGCTCAAGGAGAGTAGGCGCGACGACGGTGGGGCGGGGCTCGCAGTGGAAGCTGGGATGGCTCGTTGCCACCGTCGCCGCTCTCGTGGCGCTCGCCCGCGCCGACGCAGCCACCGTCAACAAGAAGGCGCGCCTGCGCGTGGGGCCGAGCAAGGACACCACCCTGCTCGGCTGGATCGAGGAAGGCACCGTCGTCACGACCGACGGCGAGCGCGCCGGCTGGTACCTCGTGCACACGCCCGACGGCCAGACGGGGTACATCTGGCAGGACCACTTGAACCTCGACCCGAGCGAGCGCGTCGTGTCGGGACCGACGACGGTCACTACTGCAGCGCCCGCATCGAGCTCGACCACCGTACCCGTGGCCCCGCCCACGACCATCGCGACCGAGGCGCGAACCCCGACTCCACCACCTCCGGTCCCGCCGCCCGCGCCGGCGGCCGAGCCCGAGCCCGCCGTGGGCGCCGAGCTCGAACGTCTGCGCACCGAGGTCGCCCGACTCGCGACCAACCAGCAGGAGCTGGTCCAGCGCCTCGAGCGCGACGGCACCGGGCCGATCGATTCCGGGCCGGAGCCGAGCGCGGGTCCCGCCGTCATTTTCCTCGCCATCGGCGCGATGATCGGATGGATCGTGCACTGGGCGCTGCAGGTCCGCCGCGACCGCCGCCCGCGAATCCGCCTCTGACCCCACCTCCGGACGTCCTGCTCGACAAGCAGGCGGCGCTTGGGAAATAAGCACCAGCGGAGGGGGGACTACCCCTCAGCTCGCGGATTTTCCTCCGATTCCAATTCCGGACGGGGGTGGCATCACGGTTGCTCACCACATCTCAAGGGGGGACTTTTCGATGCGAGGACTTCGTTTGCCCAGAATCCGACATCTGGTGACTGCGACTGCGACGGCTGCCGCCGTCCTCGGTCCCGTCACCCTCGCTTTCGCCGACGAGGCGCCGAAGATCGATACCGGCGACACGGCGTGGATGCTCACGTCGACCGCGTTGGTGCTGCTCATGACCGCCCCGGGGCTGGCGCTCTTCTACGGCGGTCTCGTGCGCGGGAAGAACGTGCTCAGCGTGCTGATGCAGAGCTTCATCCTCATGGCCGTCATCTCGATCCAGTGGATCGTGTACGGCTACAGCCTGGCGTTCGGACCCGACCACGGCCACTTCGTCGGCGGCCTCGATTGGGTCGGGCTCGCGGGCGTGGGCGCGGATCCGAATCCGGACTACGCGGCCACCATCCCGCACATGCTGTTCATGGCCTTCCAGATGGCGTTCGCGATCATCACGCCGGCGCTCATCACCGGGGCGTTCGCCGAGCGCATGAAGTTCAGCGCGTTCCTGGTGTTCTCGATTCTCTGGGCGACGCTCGTCTACGATCCGCTCGCCCACATGGTGTGGGGCAAGGACGGATTCCTCGGCATCACGGGCACGGGCGGCCTCGGCGCGCTCGACTTCGCCGGCGGCACGGTCGTCCACATCAGCTCCGGCATGTCGGCGCTCGTGTGTGCGCTCGCGCTCGGGAAGCGCCTCGGTTTCGGCGCCGATCCGATGCCGCCGCACAACCTGCCCTTCACGCTCGTCGGCGCGGCCCTGCTCTGGTTCGGGTGGTTCGGGTTCAACGCGGGCAGCGCGCTCGCGTCGAATGGCCTTGCCGTGAGCGCGTTCGTCGCCACCAACACCGGATCGGCGGCGGCGGCGATCACCTGGATGCTCGCCGAGTGGGCCCGCAACGGCAAGCCCACCATGCTCGGTGCGGCGTCCGGCGCCGTCGCGGGCCTGGTGGCGATCACACCGGCGTCCGGCTTCGTCACACCCATGGCGTCGATCGTGATCGGCGGCGTCGCGGGCGTCCTGTGCTGGTACGCGTGCTCGCTCAAGATGCGCATCAAGCGCTACGACGACGCGCTCGACGTCGTCGGCGTGCACTGCGTCGGCGGGACGTGGGGCGCGCTCGCGACCGGGCTCTTCGCATCGACCGCCGTCAACTCGGTCGTGAAGACGCAGGGCCTGTTCGTGTCGGGCGAGATGGGCCAGCTCGTGATCCAGATCGAGGCCGTGCTGGTGACGTTCGCACTCGCGATCGTGGGCAGCGTCGTCTGCCTCGCGATCACGAGCCTCGTCACGCGCGGTCTCCGCGTCCAGCAGGACGACGAGTTCTCGGGTCTCGACCTCTCGCAGCACAGCGAGAGCGCGTACGTGTTCGGCGCGGGCGGCTACGAGTCCACGACGTCGGCGGGCGGGACGGCGCATGCGATGTGACGAGCGAGCCGTCGTGCTGACCGCCAAAACGCAGCGAGGAAGCGGACGATCTTTACAACCGCGGAGAGCTTGGCGTAAGGGAAGCCCTTTCCCCGGTTTCAAACGGAGGGTTCCATGAAGAAAATCGAGGCGATCATCAAGCCCTTCAAGCTCGACGAGGTGAAGGAGAGTCTCTCGTCGGTCGGAGTCCAGGGGCTCACGGTCACCGAGGTCAAGGGCTTCGGTCGTCAGAAGGGCCACACCGAGCTCTACCGGGGCGCCGAGTACGTCGTCGACTTCCTCCCGAAGGTGAAGCTCGAGATCATCGTGCGCGACGAGCAGGTCGCCGAGGTGGTCGAGACGATCGAGAAGGCAGCGAAAACCGGACGCATCGGCGACGGCAAGATCTTCGTTCTTCCCGTCGACGAGATCATCCGCATCCGGACGGGCGAGCGCGGCGGCGCCGCCATCTGATCCCCAGAAACGACACGCAGACACGCGCCGCGGGCGCGGGGCCTTAGGAGGGGCTCGCATGGCAACACAGACACCCAAGGACGTTCTCAAGTTCGCCAAGGAGAACAAGGTCGAAGCGGTCGACTTCAAGTTCTGCGATCTCCTCGGCACCTGGCAGCACTTCACGATCCCGACGAGCGAGCTCTCCGAAGAGGTCTTCGAAGAGGGCTCGGGCTTCGACGGCTCGTCGATCCGCGGCTGGCAGGCGATCAACGCGTCGGACATGCTCGCGATCCCCGATCCGGCGACGGCGGTGATCGATCCGTTCATGACCAACCCGACGCTGTCGCTCACCTGCAGCGTCATCGATCCGATCACGAAGGAAGAGTACAGCCGCGACCCGCGCAACATCGCGAAGAAGGCCGAGGCGTACCTGAAGCAGACCGGCATCGGCGAGATCTCGTACTTCGGCCCCGAGCCGGAGTTCTTCATCTTCGACGAGGTGCGCTACGAGCAGAACCAGCACACCGGCTACTACTCGGTCGACTCGGCCGAGGGCCAGTGGAACACCGCGCGCGCGAGCGATCCGGTCAACGATCGCGGCGGCCGCATCGTCGAGGGCAAGAACCTCGGCTTCAAGCCGCGCTACAAGGAAGGCTACTTCCCGGTCGGCCCGACCGACAGCCAGCAGGACATCCGCGCCGAGATGGTGCGCGAGATGGAGAAGGTCGGCATCCGCGTCGAGAAGCACCACCACGAGGTGGCGACGGCCGGCCAGGCCGAGATCGACATGCGCTTCCTGTCGCTCACGAGGATGGGCGACGCGCTCATGTGGTACAAGTACATCGTCAAGAACGTCGCGCGCCGGTGGGGCAAGACGGCGACGTTCATGCCGAAGCCGGTCTTCGGCGACAACGGCAGCGGCATGCACTGCCATCAGTCGATCTGGAAGGGCGAGAAGCCGCTGTTCGCCGGTGACAAGTACGGCGGGATGAGCGAGCTCGGCCTGCACTACATCGCCGGCATCCTGAAGCACGCGCCGGCGCTCGCCGCCATCACCAACCCCGGCACGAACTCCTACCACCGCCTGGTGCCGGGCTTCGAAGCACCCGTGAACCTCGCGTACTCGAGCCGCAATCGCTCCGCGGCCGTCCGCATCCCGATGTACTCGCCGTCGCCCAAGGCGAAGCGCATCGAGGTGCGCTTCCCCGACCCGACGGCGAACGGCTACCTCGCCTTCGCGGCCATGTTGATGGCCGGCCTCGACGGCATCGAGCGGCGCCTCAACCCGGGCAACCCGCTCGACAAGGACATCTACTCCCTCACGCCCGAGGAGCTGAAGGACGTTCCGTCCATGCCGGGCTCCTTGTCGGATGCGGTCGCGAACCTGAAGAAGGACCACGAGTTCCTGCTGAAGGGCGACGTCTTCACCGAGGACCTGATCGAGACCTGGATCGAGTGGAAGACGGGCGAGATCGACGCGCTCCGCCTCCGCCCGCATCCGTACGAGTTCCACCTCTACTACGACGCCTGATCCCTCGGATCTCGCGCGGTAAATCGACGGCGGAGGGGCCACGGGCCTCTCCGCCGTCGTCGTTTTCTTCTCATGCGAGCGCGCGTGCGCCGGTCCGGATGGCGACGCTGCGGAAGTTCGATGCGCCTGGAATGATGCGCCCCTGCATGCCACAGGCTGGCCCAAACGAGGCAACCCGTGGTCGTGATGTCCAGACGGCCATTGACCCGGATCGCGCATCCTTCCAATGAGGCGACACGAACTCATGTGAGGCTGCGCAGCGTGAGGATCGTCTCGCGCGCCGTGCAAAACCAGAGGGAGGAGCACATGAAGCACGCGATCGCCGTCGTCGGACTCGTTCTCGCCTCGCTCGTACCGGTCGTCGCCGCCACCGCGGCGGACAAGCCCAACATCCTCTTCATCATGGGAGACGACATCGGCTGGATGCAGCCGAGCATCTACCACCGCGGCCTCATGGTCGGTGAAACGCCCAACATCGACCGCATCGGACAGGAAGGCGCGATCTTCATGGACTACGTCGCGATGCAGAGCTGCACCTCCGGGCGCAACGCATTCTTCACCGGCATGTATCCGCTGCGCACGGGCATGATCCCGCCGCAGCTGCCCGGAAGCCCCTCCTACCTCCGCCCCGGTACGCCGGCGCTCGCCCAGTTCCTGTTCGACCAGGGCTACACCACCGGCGAGTTCGGCAAGAACCACCTGGGCGACCATACGGCGGCGCTGCCGACGGCGCACGGCTTCCAGGAGTACTGGGGCTACCTCTACCACCTCGATGCGATGCAGCAGGTGAGCTTCCCAGACATCAACAGCACGCCGACGGTGCAGGGCGTCGCTCCGCCCTGCAAGAACACGCCGATCCCTGGAGTTCCGGAGGTTCCCGGTGCCGTGGACCAGAAGACGACGCTCTGCTTGATGCCGCCGCGCCCGGTCCTCGCGTGCAAGTCCTCCGACGGCACGGAGAAGAACCAGACCTGCAAGGACGAGGGACCGTTGACGCTCGACCGTTCGAGAACGGTTGACGAGGAGATCTCCAGCCACGTGATCGACTTCCTCGACCGCAACGATCCGAAGAAGACCAGCAAGCCCTTCTTCGTCTGGTACAACCCGGCGCGCATGCACGTCGTGACCGTGCTGTCGCCGAAGTACGAGGCCATGCTGGGCGTGAAGGGCGGCAAGGACTGGGGCGTCAACGAAGCCGGGATGAAGCAGATGGACGACAACATCGGCCTCGTCCTGAAGAAGCTGGAGGACATGGGCCAGCTCGACAACACGATCGTCGTCTTCACCACCGACAACGGGGCCGAGTCGATCAGCTTCCCCGACGGCGGCGTCACTCCCTTCAAGGGCCAGAAGGGCGAGGCGTGGGAGGGCGGCTACCGGGCGCCCTGCGTCATCCGTTGGCCGGGGCACATCAAACCCGGCACCGTGTTCAACCAACTGTTCGCCGCCCTCGATTGGGTCCCCACGTTCGTCGACATCGCCGGCGGTCCCAAGGGCGACGGGCTGAAGCAGCAGATCGAGGCTGGCAAGTATCCCGGCATCGTCAAGACGACGCTCGACGGCTTCGACCAGCGCGAGTACCTCGAAGGCAAGACCGACAAGTCGGCGCGCGACTACTTCTTCTATTTCTCCGGCGCGACGCCGTCGGCGGTCCGCTACAAGAACTGGAAGATGTACTACAACATGTCGCAGCCCGGGCCGGCCGGCTGGATCATGCCGCTCGTCCCGTTCCACTTCACCCTGGTCCAGAACATCAAGCGCGATCCCTTCGAGCAGATGGTCGGCATAGACCAGAAGTCGGCCATGAGCCTTGGTGGTGCGCTCAGCGCTCCGATGACCGCCTTCCAGTACGACTGGAACATGCTGCCCATCGGGCAGCAGCTGTGGATGGAGGAGCTGATGTCGTACGAGAAGTTCCCGCCGCTGCAGGCGCCCGAGTCGTACAACCTGAGTGGGATCCTCGATGAGATGAAGAAGAGGAGTCACGCGAGCGACTAGCCACCCGATCGCTCGGATCGCGTGCATCGCAAACCACACGGCGGAGCGGGCCCCACGGCCCCTCCGCCGTTTGTGTTTTGCGGCGGGCCCGTGTTGTCGTGGCCCCCCGCATGAAGGCGCTCCTGAGCTTCCTCCTCAAGTTCGGCGTCACGGTCGCGATCTTCGTCGGCATCTTCCTCGAGTTCGGCGGCGGCTGGGTGCCGGTCGACGCGTCGTCGCTGCGTCAACCCGGCGCGTTCGAGGTGTCGAACCCGGCTGCGTCCGGCATCGTCGGCCAGCTCCAGGCCCGCCTGCGGGGAACGACGCTTCCGCCGGCTCGCATTGCGACCACGATCGAGAAGGTGTGCGTCGAGGCCTCGGAGCAAGCGGTCTTCGTCCACACGGCCGATGGCGGCTGGGCGCGGTGGAAGCCGCTCCGCCACTGCGGCGACGGCGGCCTCACGACGGTCTACCGCAAGACCGGTGAAGACACCTACGAGCCCGTCCCGCTCGCGGAGGCGACGGGCACGGTCTACTTCCGCCGGCAGGGCTTCCAGCTCGTGCCGGCCGAGTTCTCCGAGCTGTGGGCGGAGATCCGTAACCTCAAGCCGTCGATCTTCGTGCCGTGGTTCATCGCGGCCATGCTGGTGAAGCTGGTCGGCATCTTCGCCAACGTGTGGCGGTGGCAGATCCTTTTGCAGGGCCAGGGGATCGACCTCAAGTTCGGGTTCCTCTCCAGCACGTACTTCATCGGGCGGTACTTCGGCATCGTCACGCCGAGCACGATGGGGCTCGACGCCTGGCGGCTCTACGAAACGATCCGACTCACCAGGAAGCCCATCGAGTGCACGACGGCCCTTGCCGTCGAGCGCGTGATCGGGCTCGTCGGGCTCTTCGCCGTGATCTTGATGTTCATGCCGTTCGCCGGCCGGATCACCGAGGGGCAATCGTTCGGCGAGATGGTCGGCGCCATGAAGGTGCCGTTCGCCGCCGCGCTCCTCATGGGCGTGCTCCTCCTCCTCCAGCCGGCGTGGTTCCGCGGCCTGCTCCGCTTCGTGCCGACGGCGCGTGCGAAGAAGTTCGCCGGCAACGTGATCGACGCCGCGACCGCGTACTCGACCCACCGCGGCCATCTGCTCATCGCCCTCGCGATGGCGATCGTCGGCCAGCTGACGACGACCCTCATGTACTTCTGCAACGCCATGTCCATCGCGACCCAGAACGTCCACGCGAGCGAGGTGCTGTTCGCGTCCGCCGTGATGACGTTCGGCACGTTCGTCGCGCCGTCGGCGTCGGGCGAGGGCGTCCGCGAGCTCGTCTTCGTGTGGCTCCTCGGCTCGAAGGCCGGCGCCGCGAAGGCGTTCCTCATCGGCAACCTCGGCTTCTGGATCGAGAAGGTGCCGCTCTCGATCCCGGGCGGCCTGATCCTGCTCTTCCGCCGCGATCCCACGCTGCGCGCGGTGACGCGCGAGGATCTCGAGCGCGTGCGACACGACGCCGAGGTCGAGCGCCGCGCGACCGGAAGCTGACCTTCAGGCGATCTCGCGCGCGAGCGCGGCGGCGCGCACGAGCAGGCGATCGACGGCGCTCTCCATGAACGTGGTCAGCCTCGCCGACGGGTCCACGTCCCGGCGGGCGGCCGCCTCGACGTCGCGGGCTTCGGCGGCCAGCACCGCCTCGAGCTCGTCCCAGCGCGCACGCACGACGGGACCGTGGCGCGCGACGTCCTGCTCGACGAGCGTCAGCAGCTCGCGCATGCGCCACCACGGGCTCGCGGGATCGGGATCGGCACCCCCGACGGCGAGCCGGCGCGGCAGCGGCGCCTGTGGATAACACGGCAGGAACGCCCCCACGCACGGGCTCCCGAGCGACACCCAGCCGCGCACCAGCGCGTCGGGATCCGCGGGCAGCTCCATCACCATCGAGGCCGTCGTGTTGTCGAGCGGATCGGCGTGCATGCAGATCGAGAAGTAGTGCGGGTCGGTCATGTCGAGCGGCCGATGAACCGCGCCGGCGTCGTAGTGGTCGCGCAGCACCGATCGGAGCGTCGCCGCCGTCACCTGCCCGTGCGCCTCGGCGAGCAGCGCGCCGCCGCGTCGCCGCCGCGCGGCGCACAGGTTCGGCGGCATGCTCGCGTCGTCGTTGTAGGCCTTCGCGAAGTCGACGCGGCCCGCGGTGGCGGGCCACCAGCCCTGCTCGACCGCGAAGGCCGTCACGTCGCCCGAGCCGCGCGTCCACTCGAGACCGATCGCGAGCCCGTTCGAGATGTTCGCGGCGTTCACGACCGGCCGCGCGACCCAGTGCCGCCCCGAGGTCTCGAGGACCCACGCGCGCGACGGGTCGGCGACGAGGAACGCGTTGTGGTACGGCCACTCGAGGTGCACGTGGCCGGAGCCGCCCTGCCCGTGCGCCTCGATGAGCCCGGTCATCACCTCGAGCGCCTCGGTCGCGGTGCGTCCCCGCTCGAGCCCGAGCCGCACGAGGTCCATCCCGACGAGCCCAGTCGGACCGAGCCCCTCCTTGCAGAAGACGGTCTCGTTGCCGATCGCGACGCGGTGCTCGTTGACGCCGTGCTCGAAGCCCCACAGCCACCAGGGCTGCGAGCCCACGACCGCCGCCGTCTCGGCGACGTCGGGAATCTCGACGTACTGGCAGCGCAGGCGCGCGCCGGCGTCGCTGCGACGCCGCGGGAATTGCACGATCCGCTGGCACTCGCGCGGCGGCCGGTCGCTGTTCTTCGCGAACAGCGTCGCTCCGCCGCGGGTGGCCGGGCCGAGCGCGACGAACGTATCGCAGCCCATGGCTGCTGCTCGCCCAGCTTCGACCTCGCTGTCAAGCTGTTTGACCGTCGCGGGACCATCGGAAATGATCCGATGCTTCGATGCCGGCTCGATTCTGCCCGCAGTGCGGGACGCCTGCGGCCCCCAAGGCGAAGTACTGCATCGAGTGCGGGGCGTCGCTCACCGGGGGCGGGGCCAGCGCCGCGGCGGCGCGCGGCGGCGGGTGGCAGCTCACGGCCGTCGGCGGCAGCGTGCTCGGGTTCTTCCTGGTCGCGGGTCTCGGCATCTGGGCGGCCATTCTCTCGCCCGAGGGTCCGAAGCCGGGTCCGGGCCGCGGCGCCGGCCGGCCCAACGCGTCGCAGGCGCAGGCGACGGCGCAGGACGATCTTCCGCCCGACCACCCGCGCGTGCCGATCCAGATCCCGGCCGAGGTGAAGACCTTCATCGACGACCTCGCCAAGAAGGCGAGCGCCGACCCGAAGGACATCGCCACCTGGAGTCGCCTTGCGCAGGTCTACTACCGCACCTCGCAGGTCGATCCCGCCTACTACGACAAGGCGCGCGAGACCTACGAGCACATCCTGGAGATCGACCCGAAGAACGCCGATGCGCTCCGCGGCCTCGCGAGCGTCCACTTCGAGCAGGACGAGCCCGACGAGGCGATCGCGCTCTACGAGCGCTACCTCGCCATCAAGCCCGACGACCAGCCGACGCGCACGGCGCTCGGCGCGTCGTACCTGTCGGCCGGGAACGTCGAGAAGGCGACCGCGATCCTGCGCGACGTGATCGCGAAGAAGCCCGACACGTGGCCGGCGCAGTACTACCTGGGGATCGCGCTCGATCAGCAGGGCGACAAGGCCGCGGGCCTGGCGGCCGTGAAGAAGGCCCGCGAGCTCGCGACGGAGCCCAGCGTGCGCGCGCAGATCGATCAGACCATCGCGCGCATGAGCGGGCAGCCGCCGGCGGCGGCCACGGCCGAGGATACGTCACCCGCCGCCGCGCCGGCCGCGAGCCTGACGCCCTTCCAGAAGGAGGTCGAGGACGCCTTCCGCGCGCACCAGATCATGGGGCCGCGCATCGCGCGGATCGACTGGACCACGCCCGGCACGGCCCGCGTGGTCATGCGGAATTTCCCGATGGGCGGGATGCCGGACGAGGTGAAGCAGAAGTTCACGAGCCGCCTCGCCGACACGCTGCGCGACGCCGCCGCGAAGAATCCGCCCGGCGGCCGGGTGAAGGTGGAGATCGCCGACGAGACGTCGGGCGCCGTGATGGCGACGGTCGAGCCTTCGGCGGGCACCCCGGAGAAGCCATCGGCCGCCGCGAACGCGACGCCCTTCCAGAAGGAGGTCGAGGACGCCTTCCGCGCGCACCAGATCATGGGGCCGCGCATCGCCCGGATCGACTGGACCACGCCTGGCACGGCCCGCGTGGTCATGCGGAATTTCCCGATGGGCGGGATGCCGGACGAGGTGAAGCAGAAGTTCACGAGCCGCCTCGCCGACACGCTGCGCGACGCCGCCGCGAAGAATCCGCCCGGCGGTCCGGTGAAGGTGGAGATCACCGACGAGGGATCGGGCGCGGTGATGGCGACGGTCGTCCCGTCGGCGGGGGCAAGCTGACGCCTCGGGTTGCTCGCGAGCCGACCGGCGCCGCTACCCTGGGATCTCGGGCTCGACGAGCGTCGCGAGCTGTGCGAGCGACTCTTGCCAGCCGAGGTAGCACATCTCGGTTGGGATGGCTTCGGGCAGCCCCTCCTGGACGACCTCGAGCTCGGTGCCGCAGGACACCTGCCTCAACGTTGCCGTGGTTTGCATCTCTCCCGGCATGTTCGGATCGTCGAACCGGTCCGTGTAGCGGATCTTCTCGTTCGGCACGAGCTCGCGATACTCGCCGCCGAAGCTGTGGCCGTTCCCGGTGGTGAAGTTCGTGAACGACATCTTGTAGGTGCCGCCCACTCTGGGATCCATGTGGTGCACCTTGCAGGTGAATCCGTACGGCGGAAGCCACTTGGCCATCGCGTCGGCGTCAAGAAACGCCCGGTAGACGCGATCGGGATTCGCACGGAGCACGCGATGCAGTCGGATGGTGCCTGTGGACATGTCGATGGTCCTTTCCATTGCGTGACGCGTCACGCGGCTTCGGCGAGGGACTTCAGATTCGCGAGGCCGGTCTCGAAATCCTTCCCGATCATGCTGTCCATGCTGACGAAGACGCCGATCAGCTTCGTCATGTACGTGCTCGGGCCGCGCATGGACCAGGTGAGGCTGGTGGCGTCGCCTCGCGGCTCGACCGTGAACTCCGCGACGTTGTGCGCTTCGAAGGGCGAGATGAAGTCGAGCTGGATGGTGGTCTGGGAGGGCGAGACCTCGATGATC
>DATJZY010000144.1 GCA_035577985.1 Candidatus Eisenbacteria bacterium | reverse complement strand
CACTGTCCGTTGGAACAGCCGTCGACGCGCCAGGAGAGTCCGTGCCGACGATCCCTGCGACGAAGTACGCGAAGAGCGGCGATGTGCACATCGCCTATCAGGTCACCGGCAGTGGTGACCACGACCTGATCCTGGTTCCAGGATGGGTTTCGAACGTCGAATACGCGTGGGAAGAGCCGTCGATGGCGTCGTTCCTGGCACGACTCGCGACGTTCTCGCGGTTGATCTTGCTCGACCGACGCGGCACTGGGCTGTCCGATCGCGTGGCCGAATTGCCGACGCTGGAGCAACGGATGGACGACGTCCGGGCAGTGATGGACGCTGCCGGTGTCGAGCGCGCGACGTTGTTCGGCGTGTCGGAAGGCGGCCCGATGTCGATGTTGTTTGCCGCGACGTACCCCGAACGAACGTCGGCGCTCGTCTTGTACGGTACGTTCGCCCGGCTGCTGCGTTCGCCCGACTATCCGCAGGGTGTGCCGCCGGAACTGTTCGCAGCCCTGCTCGAACTGGTGGAGTCGTCGTGGGGCACCGGCACGCTCAGCACCGACTACTTCGCGCCGAGCCGAGCGGCGGACGCGGCGTTCCGCGATTCCTGGGCGCGATTCGAGCGCGTGGGCGTGAGCCCGTCCGGCATGAGGACCTTGCTGCGCATGCTGCCGGAGACCGATGCGCGCCAGGCCCTCTCGGCCATTCGAGTGCCCACGCTCGTGCTGCACCGCACGAGCGACGGGATCATTCGTATCGACGCCGGGCGCGATGTCGCCCAGCGCATCCACGGCGCGAAGTTCGTCGAACTTCAAGGCGCCGACCATTTCGCTTGGACGGGCGACACGGGCGCGGTGCTCGACGAAGTCGAGGAATTCGTGACGGGGACACGCCGCGGCGTGGAGCCGGACAGGATTCTCGCGACGATGCTCTTCACCGACATCGTCGGCTCGACTGAACGCGCCGTCGAACTCGGCGATCGGCGATGGCGGGAATTGCTCGATCGCCATCACGCCGTCGTCCGCGAGCAATTGACCCGCTTTCGCGGACGCGAGATCGATACCGCCGGCGACGGGTTCCTGGCCTCGTTCGATGGTCCGGCGCGCGCAGTGCGATGCGCCCGCGCCATCGTCGCCGCCGTGGCTCGCCTCGGTATCGACGTTCGCGCCGGGTTGCATACCGGCGAGTGCGAGGTGCTCGACGGCAAATTGAGCGGCGTGGCGGTGCACACCGGCGCTCGAGTGGCGTCGTTGGCGCGTGCCGGCGAGGTGCTCGTGTCGCGTACCGTCAAGGACCTCGTCGCGGGCTCGGGAATTGCGTTCGAAGCGCGCGGCGCGCACGTCTTGAAGGGGCTTCCCGGAGCGTGGGAGGTGTTCTCGGTCGCGGCGAGCTGACGCAATCGACATCGCAGGTTGACCATGCCGACGTTCGGTGCAACCGTGCGCGCTCGCCTTCAGCGGAGCTCAAGCGTGCCCAGCTGGAAGCGCCGCTCGTGATCAGCGACGGCGTCATCATCGACGCATGGGGCCTCGCCGGTGTGGTGGGCGCGGACACCGCGACGCAACGCGCGTGGGTGTGGTCCGGCACGCGCCCATTGGGCGCTTCGTTCCCTCCTCGCGCGGGCTGGATCGCGGTCGCGGCGCTCGACGCCGTGCTGGGCGGGTAGGGGCCCGGTTTGCGTAGGTTGGCACCACGCTGGCACCACGACCACGACCCCGAATCGCGTAGCTCTGGCGTCCCCGGCGCGAATCGAACGCACGACCTGCTGCTTAGGAGGCAGCCGCTCTATCCAACTGAGCTACGGGGACGTGCCCGTGGAGTGTAGCGCTCGCCGCCGCGGGCTCAGCCCAGGAGGATCTGCTCGAAGAAGTCGTCGAAGGCTTCGTTGCCGCGCGGGACGTGCACGCCGAAGCCCGGCTTGGCCTGCTGCTCGACGGGGAGCTGCAGGGTGGTCCAGCGCACGGTGCCGCGCGCTTCGATCTTGCTGCCGGTGCGATCGGGGAAGATCACGCGCACTTCGTCGCCGACGTTCGGCAGCACGCTGGTTCGCAGGAAGAGGCCTTCCTTCGATACGTTCTTGATGTGGCCCTTGCCACGGACCTGGCCGGCCTCGAACGAGGCGGGGATTCGCTTCAGGATTCTCCTGAGCTTGCGGCGCTCGACCTTCGGTTTCTGCGGCATCGCGCCGGCCCCCGTCGTTCCCGGCCTATCGACGGACCCGCAAGGGCGCTTTACGAACGCGACATTCGCTCGCAGCTGCGGACGCCTCCGCACGTCATTGAAGGAATCACTTGCGCGTGTGGACCTCGTCGATGACGTATACGACGAACGGGTCACCGGCGACGGGATGGAACCGGAGCGTCAGGCGCTTGCGCTCGTCGGGGGCGTTGAGCCGGGCCGGCGCGGTGGGCGGATAGACGGAGAGGAGCTTCGCGCCGTCGCTGCCGCTCGAGACGGTCTCGACGACGAGCTTGCTGCCCTGGCCCTCGAACGAGAGCGTGCGCGTCTCGCCCTCGCCCTGCGTGCCGAGCGGCTTCTCGGTCACCTCGCCGCGGTGCGACGGGTACTCGAGCGGGCCGCGCTTCGCGGCGATCTTGAAGTCGGCGAGGCCCTTGTCGGAGCGGTTGAACGACTGGAAGTGGACCAGGATCGAGCCCCGCCGGTCGATCACGCGCCGCTCGACCACGTTGTAGCAGTAGGCGATGTCGGGCAGGTCGATCCCGAAGAAGGTGATCCGCGCGGCGTTTCCGCCGCCCGAGTCGGGCGCGAACTTGATGCCGATGGAGCTCTCGACGTCGACGGAGCTGCCGTCGGTCTTCTTGCACGTCACCGGCGTGACGTAGCGGCCCTGCAGGAACGCGAGCGCGACCTGGTCCTCGGTGAGCTGCGGGGTGCGGAA
>DATJZY010000143.1 GCA_035577985.1 Candidatus Eisenbacteria bacterium | reverse complement strand
GATCCCGCGCGGCCGCGCCGCCTTCGTGCAGGAATTCGCCGAGAACCCTTGACAGAGGGCAGCTTGGCTCTATAAGCGCCGGCCATTGATCGCACGATCGGGCATCCGCAATGGCTGACACTTTGAAGTTCACCGAGGACCACCTCTGGATCCGCGTGGAGGGCAAGCGAGCCCAGCTCGGAATCTCGGAGTACGGCCAGAGTGAGCTCGGCGAAGTGATCGCCATCGAGATGCCCGATGTCGGCGACGAAATGGAGAAGGGTGAGCCGTTCGGCGAAGTCGAGTCGGTTCGCACGGTCTCGGAGCTCATCTCGCCGCTGTCGGGCACCGTCACCGCGATCAACACCGAGCTCGAGGACCAGCCGCGCATCGTGAACGAGGACCCGTTGCACGAGGGCTGGCTCGTCGAGATCGAGCTGGCCGACGAAGCGGAACTCGAAGACCTGATGGACCTCGACGAGTACGAGGAATTCGCGTCGGGCGAGCGAGAGGGCTGAGACCTATTGCGTCGCGGGCTTGGCGGGGCGGCGGAATCGATAGACGACTTCGTTGGGGCGAACGAGCCCCAGCTCGCGGCGCGCGATCGATTCGAGAAACCGGTCGTCGGTCTTCAGCCGCTTCACTTGATCGCGGAGGCTCGTGTTCTGCTGCAGGAGCGCGACGGCTTCTTCGCCGAGGCGCTGTCGCTCGGCGCGCAGCGCCAGCAGGTGGGTCACGCCGTCGTGTCCGGCGACCGCGGAGTACGCGACCGCTGCGATCGCGAGCAACAGCAGTCCCGTGACCGCGTGGCCTCCACTCCACCGCACCGCCATCGCTCGTAACGGAAAGCCTGCAGGGAGGCAATGGTTCCGCGTAGAACACTCTGTCGGAGCGGCATCGAGCGATGCGAGAACGACATTCTATGGCCGGATTCTTCCCGAACGACGTGGGGCAATTTTAAAAATATTTTTCCAAAACGGTGGTCGTCGCTTGACTATTGCACGAATGCGCCTCTATACTCCGTCGTGGATGAGGTAGTGGAGGGGAGGCGGTTCTCGCCTGGGAACGGCTGGAGGTCAGCTACGAGCGGCCTCCCAACAGGAGGATTAGGGTATGGCAAGGAAGAAGGCGAGCAAGGCGAAGAAGAAGGCTCCGGCAAAGAAGAAGGCCGCGAAGAAGAAGAAGTAACACCCGCAGCCCAGCGGGCTGCGCTTCTGTTTGCTAGGCACGTAGCAACGTAGTTTCGAGTTATCTTCTCTCAGGCGAGAGCGGGCCCACCGTGGGTCCGGAGAAAGGCCCTCAGGCGAAACGCCGAGGGCCTTTTTCGTGGGCGACGTTCGGCGTATGGCGCGATCGGCGATGCTCGTGACGGTGCAGATCCATCCCGAGGGACCCCGATATGGGGCGTCGCTCGTCTTTCTGCCCGGCCTGTGGGTCGGATCGGACGTGTGGCGGGGACCCGCGACGTTCTTCGGCCACCGGGGGTGGCAGGGGACGCTGGTCGACCTGCGCGGCGTGCCCGGGGGGATCGCCGCGCGGGGCCGGGCGGTCGCCGAGATCGTCTCGCGGATCCCGGGCCGCGTCGTGCTGGCCGGGCACGACGCGGGGGCGCTGGTGGCGCTCGCCGCGGCCGGGCACGAGTCCGTCGCTGCTCTGGTGCTCGTGTCACCCCTGGTCGCCGGGAGTGCGGCGACGCACACGCTCACATGGTCCTGGGGACTCGTCTGGGCGGCGATGCGACGACGGCTCGTCGCGCCGCCCCGGGGTCCGCTCGCGGACGCCGCCTTCGCCGACCTCCCGGAGACGTTCCGTCGGACGCTCGCATCGGACGACGCGGCGACCGTGGCGGAGATCGGGCGACGCGACCGCTTGGAGCGTCCCGCCACTCTCCCTCCGACCTTGATTCTGCACGGCGATGCGGACCCGCTGCTGCGCCCGCACGATGCACGTCGGCTCGCCGAGGATCTCGGAGCCGATGCGCGCGAACTCTCCGGTGCCGGTCATTGGCCGATCGCGGGACCGGCCTGGCAGACATGCGTCCGCCAGGCGCACCGCTGGCTCGTGCAACGTCTCGGGGAGGGGCTGCTGGAACTCTACCCGGAGGCGATGGCCGAGCGCGACGACGCGGACGAAGAGCCGTCCTGACGCGCGCCGGTACGGATCACGCTTTGGGATCGAGGAACGTGTGGAGCCCGCACTCGACCTTGCCGGTCCCGGCCCACCGGCCGTCGCGCTCGTTCTCGCCCGGCAGCACCGGGCGCGTGCATGGTGCGCAGCCGATGCTCGCGTAACCCTGATCGAAGAGCGGATGCGTCGGGATGCCGTGTCGCTCCATGTAATGGAACGTCTCGCGCGAGGTCCACGACAAGAGCGGGTTCACCTTGTGCAACGACCCCTGGAACGCCTCGATGGCGCGCAGGCTCTGTCGTGTGGCGGCCTGATCGCGCCGGCGGCCGTTGATCCAGGCCCGCACGCCGGGGAGGAAGCGCTTCAACGGCTCCACCTTGTTGATGTGGCAACACAGGTCGGGGTTGCGGGCGTACAGATCGAGACCGTGCTCCTTGGCGAACTGGTCGCGCGGCACGATGGGGAGCAGCTCCACGAGCTCGATGCCGAAGCGGCGCTGGATCTCGTCCCGGTAGGCCAGGGTCTCGGGGAAGTGGAAGCCGGTGTTGATGAACGCGACCGGAACCTCGGGCGCAATCTCCCGCAGCATGTGTGCGAGGACCACGCCGTCGTGCTGGAACGAGCAGGTGAGGATCACGTGTGGCCGGAACTGCTTCCAGGTCCACTCGAGGATGGCCTCCGGCGTTGCCCCCTCGAGCTCGCGGTTCGCCGCCTCAACGTCGAGCGCAGGCTCGGGCGCGCGGGCGGCAGCGGACATCGATCGACGCTAACACACGGTGATTTCACCAGCAACGCGCACGTGCGATGTTCCGCCGTGCGCGCCGGCGCCGGACCGATCGCTACGCGACGTGCAGGTTGCGACGCGGGACGTCGCGCAGCAGGACGTCGTCGGGCGAGTCGGACGGCTCGCTCGTGAGCAGCCGCTCGAGGCCCTCTCGGACCTCCTTGCGCGTCATCTGCACGCCGTAGCTCTGCAGGATCTGCTTGATGAGCTCGTAGTGCGACTCGACGGTCTCGGTGACCGACAGATACCCGTGTGCACCCGCGCTGCGGCCGGCCCACAGGTTCAGCGGCGCCATCTTGAAGAACGTGAGATCGCTCTCCGCCGGCTCGACGAGGATGATGTCGCCCTGGAAGTGCGGATCGTCCTGGTACTGTCGGATGCCGAGCTGGAGCCGCGAGTGCAGGAGCGTGCGGAAGACCTGGTTCAGCACCGTCAGCATGCCCTGGTCGGCGAGCGGCCGTCCTTCGAGCGTGTAGCGGTTCTGCTCGGGCCGGAAGCGCCGCACGACGCGGTTCGAGAACGGGCGGAACGGGTTGTAGCAGATGATGAGATCGGCGCCGTGCTCGATCGCGACGTCGATGTTGGCCGTGCGCCGCACGCCGCCGTCGACGTAGTCGACGCCTTTCAGCCGCGCCGGCTTGTAGAAGCCGGGGAGGGCAGTCGACGCCTGCACGGCTTCGGAGATCGTGAGAGAGCTGTCCTCGTCGTGGCCGAAGACGGCGCGCTCGGCGGTGTCGAGGTTCATCGCGACGATGTACAGCTCGACGCCGCGCGTGCGGTACAGGACGCGGAAGTCGTTCGTCATCCCGCACCGCTCGATGTTCGAGCGCAGGTAGCGCTCGAGCGTCGCGTTGTCGAAGAGGCCCGACGGCAGGTAGGCGAGCGGGAACGGGAACTCGCGCGCGGAGCCGATCGCGTCGATCACCGGGTTCACGCACTCGAGCAGGTTGTCGAGCGACGGCTCGCGCCGTGCGCGCGTGACGGCGTCCTCGAGATTGCGGATGAGGCCCGGCGTCTGGACCAGGAAGTCGTAGACGAGCCCCGGGACGTACGAAACCATGTCCACCAGGAACTCGACCGGCTTCCAGAGGAACTCGTTCAGGTTGAGGTTGTAGAAGTCGCTCGGGAGGAGCTGCGTGAAGTCGGCCGACGTGCCTTCGAGTGACTTCAACATCTCGACGGGCGTCACGCCACCGGCGAGCGGCGCGGCGAGGAACGATCCGGCCGACAGACCGACGTAGACGTCGAAGTCCGTCGTCTTGCGGTTCACCATGAAGTCGTCGAGCGCCTTCAGGCCGCCCAGCTTGTAGGCGCCGCCGGTGACGGCGCCTCCGGCGAGCACGAGCGCGACGCGCGGGTTGCGCTTGCGCGCTGTCAGATCGCTCTTGTGGACGATCGTCAGCCCCATGGCCCCCCCGTGACTGCTTTCGCCCCCTGGCTGGAGCGCCGCGTCATTTGATCTCTATTACAGCACTGCTGCCGCTACGAGCAAGCCGATTCTGCACTCGGGCAGGTAGGGAAAACACTTAGGGGGCAGGAACTTAGGATTCAGAACCTCGGCGGGGTGGTCCGTAATGCCTGATCAGACGCGGCCAAGGCCCCCGGTGTGTCGATGTTGAACCAGCGCGCCGTCGTCACGAAACCGAAGAGCGGCGCCCCGGCAGCCAGCATGCGGGGATACGTTTCACGCATGATGCTGAACACCGTGTCGGGTCCCATGTAGTCGAAGATCGTCGGCTCGAGGACGTGGAGCCCCGGGAACATGAAGCCGCGCAGCCCGAGCCGCGCGGCGCCCGGCGGCAGCCCGACGACGCGACGTACGCGATCGTCGTCGTCGAGCTCGATGAGGCCGAACCGATCGGCATCGGGATCCGGGCGCACGGCGATCGTAGCGACGCCGCCGCGCGCGCGGTGGAAGTCGACGACGTCCTGCAGGGGGAGATCGAGGAGGCTGTCCCCGTTCACGACCACGAACGTCTCTCCGGCCAGGAGGGGGGCCGCGTGGAGGATGCCGCCGCCGGTGTCGAGGATCGTCTGCTCGCGCGAGTAGCGGACCATGAGGCCGAAGCGGTGTCCGTCGCCGACGTGCCGTTCGATCAGGTCGCCCAGGTAGTGGAGGTTGATGACGACCTCGCGGATGCCGCCTGCATGAAGGAAAGCGAGGACGTGTTCGAGGAAGGGCCGCCCGGCGACGGGGGCCAGGGGCTTCGGGATCGTGTGCGTGAGTGGTGCGAGCCGCGTGCCCCGACCGGCCGCGAGCACCATCGCGCGCCGGATCACGCGACGAGCTCCGGGGTCCAACGTCGCAGCATCGGCGCGGCCGCGCCCAGGTCGGGCAGCTCGCGCAGCATGCGGCCGCCGACGGCGTAGACCGACGGGAGGTACGCGAGATAGCCGGGACGCTTGTTCACGACCTCCAGCAGGTAGAACCGGCCGATCACTTTGAAGACGTGCTGGAGCGCGCAACGCCGGTAGCGGTCGGCGAATCCCGGCGGGACGGGAAGCCCCGCGGCCGCCCGGCCGGTCTCGAAGCGCGCGACCAGCTCGCCCTCGAGCGCGGCATCGACGCGGCGCTCGGTCGTCCGATCGGTCAGGAGCTGGGCCAGGTCGAACGCGTCGGGCGCGACGAGGGCGTCCTGGAAGTCGATCACGCGCAGGCGGCCGTCCTGCACGTGCAGGTTCCACGCCATGTAGTCGCGATGCGAGAGGGTCCACGGGCCCTCGACGAACGGCCTGACGACGGGATCGAGCGCGGCGAGGATCGCGGCGCGGTCGTCGGCCGGCAGCGTGATGCCGTGGCGGGTCTCGATCCCGTGGTCGACGTAGTGCGCGAGCTCCGCGCGCGCGAGCGCGGCATCGAACCGGCGGCCGAAGGCGAAGCAGCGAGCATCGGGCGCCGTCGCGCCGACGACCTGGAGCCGCACCAGCTCGTCGACCGCCGCGGCGAAGAGCGTGGCCGTGCGCGACGGGTCCGCATCGACCGCGGCCCAGAGCGTCGTGTCGCCGACGTCCTCGATGAGGAGCAGCCCGTCCTCGCGCGAGCGATCGGCGTGGATCGCCGGCACGGTGAAGCCGTGCGCCGTGAGATAGCGCGCGACGTTCACGAACGGCAGCTCGTCCAGCGGGGCGCCGCCGCCGAGCTCGTCGGCGCCGCCGACGAAGCGTCCCTCGCCGAGGAGCATCGCGACGCAGGACGCAACCGGCGCGTCGCCGAGACGGACACGCGCGTAGCGGCGGCTCGATGCGTCGCCGTGCAGCGCCTCGATCGCCCCCACGGACGCGCGCGCTCCGAACGCGTCGCGCACTGCGCGCTCGATGCGCGCGCGCTCGGCCTCGTCGGGCATCGCGGAGCGATAGTAAAGGCCATTTCGCGTGTCAACGCGACGTGCCGACGGCGCGCGTCCGGTTGACACACAGAGGGCGTCGTCATACCTAGCGCGGGTTTCGTCATGCACCGCGAGTACGTTCCGGTCTTGCTCACGTTCGCCGTCGCCGGCGTCGTACCCGCGCTGTTTCTCGCCGTGAGCCGCTTCCTCGGGCCGCGCAAGCCGACCGCGATCAAGTCCGAAGCGTTCGAGTGCGGCAACCCGTCGAGCGGTCCGGCGTGGGGTCGCTTCTCCGTCAAGTTCTACCTGACCGCGATCCTCTTCATCGTGTTCGACGTCGAGGTCGTTTTTCTCTACCCGTGGGCGTTGCTGTTTCGGCGACTCGGGATGTTCGGGTTCGTCGAGATGATGGTCTTCGTGGCCATCCTGACGCTCGGGCTCGCGTATGTCTGGCGGAAGGGCGCCCTCGAATGGGATTGACGCCGGAGGATCTGCTCGCGCGGGTGAGCGTGCTGCTGCCGCACGCGACCGCGCTGCCGCTCGCCGACACGCGCGGCCAGGCGGTCGTCATGGTCGCGGTCGACCGCGCCGAGGCGTCGCTGCGCGCGCTGCGCGACGAGCCCGCGCTCCGCTTCGACTTCCTCGCCGATCTCTCCGCGGTCGACTACCTCGGTCGCACGCCGCGCTTCGAGGTCGTCTACCAGCTGGCGTCGCACCCGCACCACCACCGGTTGCGCGTCAAGGTGGCGGTGGACGGGCCCGAGCCGGTCGTGCCGACGGCAAGCGGCCTCTGGAAGAGCGCGCTGTGGGCCGAGCGCGAGGCCTTCGACATGTTCGGCATCCGCTTCGACGGGCATCCGGACCTCCGCCGCATCCTCATGTATCCCGAGTTCGAGGGGCACCCGCTGCGCAAGGACTATCCGCTGAACCAGCGCTGGCCGCTCGTACCCGAGCGCGATCCCATCACCGAGCCCTGGTTCCCGCGCACGGAGGGACGCTAGCCGTGCGGCGCGTTCCCGGATCGACGGCACCCGAGCAGTTCTACGAGAACCAGCGCGGCGACGACGAGATCATGGAAATCCAGATGGGGCCGTCGCACCCCGCGTCGCACGGCACCATCAAGTTCAACCTGAAGCTCGACGGCGAGACCATCGTCGAGGTCGACGTCGAGATCGGGTACCTGCACCGCGGCTTCGAGAAGATGTGCGAGCAGGGGACGTGGAACCACTGCTTCCCCTACGCCGATCGTCTGAACTACGCCTCGCCGCTCCTGAACAACGTCGGGTTCGCGCTCGCCGTCGAGAAGCTCGCCGGCCTCGAGACGCCCGAGCGCTGCCAGTACATCCGCGTCATTGCGGGCGAGATCTCCCGCATCGCCGACCACCTCACGTGCCTCGGCATGGGCGCGAGCGAGGTCGGCGCGCTGTCGGCCGCCTTCTACATGCTGGAGGCGCGCGAGTTCCTCTACGACCTCGTCGAGGCCATCACCGGCGCACGGCTCACGGTCACGTACTGCCGCCTGGGCGGGGTCACGAACGACCTGCCGCACGACATGCGCGAGCGGACGACGAAGGCATTCGCGAGCGTCCGCAACGTCGTCCGCGACTGCGACAAGCTCCTGTCGCGCAACCGCATCTTCGTCGATCGCATGGCCGGCGTCGGCAAGCTCGCGCGCGACGAGGCGATCTCGCTGGGACTCACGGGGCCGCTCCTGCGGGCGGCCGGCGTCGAGTACGACGTGCGCAAGGCGTACCCGTACCTCGTCTACGATCGGCTCGACTTCATGGTTCCGACCGGTTCCAACGGCGACAACTACGATCGCTTCATGGTCCGCATGGTCGAGATCGAGCAGAGCATGCGCATCGTCGAGCAGGCCCTCCAGCAGATCCCCGAGGGACCGGTGACGGCGACCGACCCGCGCTTCGTCCTGCCGCCGAAGAACGAGGTCTACGGCTCGATCGAGGGCCTGATGAACCACTTCAAGCTCGTCATCGAGGGTCAGAAGGTCCCGGCCGGCGAGGTCTACGTCGCGACCGAGGGCGGCAACGGCGAGCTCGGGTTCTACCTCGTCTCCGACGGCAGCGGGCGTCCGTATCGGGTGCGCGTCCGCCCGCCCTGCTTCTACGCCATGGGCGCGATCGGACGGATGCTCCAGGGTGCCATGATCGCCGACGTCATCACGACCTTCGGGCAGGTGAACATGATCGGAGGCGAGTGTGACCGCTGAGCCCGCGAGCCCGCGCTTCTCGGACGCCGCGCTCGCCGAGTATCGCGAGATCCTCACGCGCTATCCCACCCGCCGCGCCGCGCTCATGCCGACGTTGTGGCTCGCGCAGCGCGAGTTCGGCTGGCTCTCCGAGCCGGTGCAGGCCTACGTGGCCGAGCTGATGGAGCTGCCGCTCGCGTGGGTCACGTCGGTCGCCTCCTTCTATACGATGTACTGGAAGGAGCCGGTCGGGCGCTGGCACCTCCAGCTCTGCCGGAACCTGCCGTGCGCGCTCCGCGGCGCGGGCGAGCTCCGCACGCTCATCCACGACACCCTCGGCATCCGCCACGGCGAGAAGACGGCCGACGGCCGGTTCTCGTTCGAGGAGGTCGAGTGCCTCGCTTCGTGCGGAACGGCGCCCGTGATCCAGATCAACAACGGCGCCTACCACGAGGGCCTCGACGTCGAGAAGGTCCGCGCGCTCCTCACGCGGCTGGCGAGCGAATAGGCGTGCTCGCCGACCTCCTCATCGACGTCGCGCGCGTCGTGTTCATCATCCTGCTCGCGGTGCAGCTGGTCGCCTTCGGCGGCTTCTGCGAGCGCAAGATCAGCGCGCTGATCCAGGACCGCATCGGGGCGAACCGCGCGTCCATCTTCGGCTTCGCGGGCATGGGACTCATCAACACGTTCGTCGCCGACCCGATCAAGTGGCTCCTGAAGGAGGACGTCCGCATCGTGGGGACCGACCGCCTCCTCCATTTCTGGGCGCCGGTCGTGAGCCTCGTCATGGCGCTCGTCCCGTTCGCGGTGATCCCGTTCGGCAACGAGCTCGTCGTGGGCGACCGCCACATCAACCTGCAGGCGGCGCCGCTCGGCGTCGGCGTCCTCTACGTCCTGGCCATGGTGTCGCTCGGGGTCTACGGCGTCGTGCTGGGCGGCTGGGCGTCGAACAACCGCTGGGCGCTCCTCGGCAGCGTGCGCGGCTCGGCGCAGATGATCTCGTACGAAATCGCGATGGGCCTCGCGCTCGTGGGGGCGGTGCTCGTCTACGGCACGCTCGACCTGCAGGAGATGGTCCACGCGCAAGGGCGGCTCCTCGGTGGCTGGCTCCCCGCCTGGGGCATCATCTACCAGCCGCTCGGCTTCCTCCTCTTCTTCGTAAGCGGCGTCGCCGAATCGAAGCGCGTGCCGTTCGACCTCCCCGAGAGCGAGTCCGAGCTCATCGCCGGCTACTTCACCGAGTATTCGGGCGCCAAGCACTTCATGTTCTTCATGGCCGACTTCGTCGAGGTCGTGCTCGTGTCCGCGCTCGTCACGACCCTCTACTTCGGCGGCTGGCAGATCCCGTTCCTCGCGCCCGACGGCTTCCACTTCCCGGGCGGGGGCATCCTCCCCGTCGCGCCGCTCCTCGTGACGCTCCTGGGCGTCGTCGCCTTTACGGTGAAGATGCTGTTCTTCACCATTCTGCAGATCGTCCTGAGCTGGACGCTGCCGCGCTTCCGATACGATCAATTGATGCGGCTCGGATGGAAGGGGCTCCTGCCGATCGGGCTCGCGAACGTCGTCGTGACGGCCGGTCTGATCCTGTGGCTCGGAGGCCACGCGTGAGCGCGGCGCTCTTCCTGGTCATCGCCGTGCTCACGGTGCTGGGCGCGTTCACCGTCGTCGTCGCACGGAGCCCCGTCTACAGCGCGCTCGGCCTGGTCGGCACGCTCTTCTTCATCGCCGTGCTCTTCCTCGGCCTCGACGCGCAGCTCCTCGGCTTTCTGCAGATCATCGTCTACGCCGGGGCGATCGTCGTCCTGTTCCTGTTCGTGATCATGCTGCTGAACCTGCAAGCCGAGCTCGAGACGCTCTCGGCGCCGGCGCGGGTGGCTGCGGCGGCGCTCGGCGGACTCGCGCTGGCCGGCCTCGTCGCCTTCGGCGTCGCGCGCACGCCGCTCGGCGTGCCGGTGCTTGCCGAGGGCTTCGGCAACACCGTACCGGTGGCCGAGCGGCTCTTCACCAGCTATCTCCTGCCCTTCGAGCTGACGTCGGTCCTGCTCCTGGTCGCCATCATCGGGGCGGTCGTGATCGGCAAGAAGAGGCTCGCGTGACGGCGCCCGCGCCGCTCGCCTGGTATCTCGTCCTGTCCGCCGTGCTCTTCGGCATCGGCGTCGTGGGCGTGCTCGCGCGGCGGAACCTCATCGTCGTCTTCATGGCGATCGAGCTCATGCTGAACGCCGTGAACCTCACCTTCGTCACCTTCGCCCGCGCGCACCAGAGCATGGACGGGCACGTCATCGTCTTCTTCGTGATGGCCGTCGCCGCGGCCGAAGCGGCCGTCGGCCTCGCGATCATCCTGCAGCTCTTCCGCGCCCGCGCGACCGTCAACGCGGACGAGGTGACGACGCTCCGATGGTGACCGCCGAGCCGCTCCTGCGCTGGATCGTCCTGCTGCCGGCGCTCGGGTTCCTGTGGAACGCGACCGTGGGCCAGCGCGCGCCGCGCACGTCCGCCGTCGTCGGCCCCGGCGCCGTGGGCGCGGCGTTCGCGATCGCAATCGTGACGGTGCTGCGGCTGCACGGGCTCGAAGGCGGCCAGGGCGACGGGCCGCCCATGCTGCACGACCTCGTCTATCGCTGGATCGAGGTGGGACCGTTCCACTCCGACGTCGCGTTCCGGCTCGACGCCATCTCCGCGATCATGGTGCTGGTCGTGACCGGCATCGGCTTCCTCATCCACGTGTACTCGCTCGGGTACATGCACGACGACCCGTGCTTCGCGCGCTTCTTCACGTACCTGAACCTCTTCATCACGGCGATGCTCGTGCTGGTGCTCGCCGACAACCTGCTCCTGCTCTTCGTCGGATGGGAAGGCGTGGGGCTGTGCTCGTATCTCCTCATCGGCTTCTGGTACGAGGTCGAGGCCAACGCGATCGCCGGCAAGAAGGCGTTCCTCGTGAACCGCGTCGGCGACGCCTCGTTCGTGCTCGGGCTCTTCCTGCTCGTGCAGCACACCGGGACGCTCGACGTCGCCGAGCTGCAGGCCAAGGCGGGGACGCTCGCCGGCACGATGGTCGGGCCGATGACGCTGGCGACGCTCGTCTGCCTGCTCCTGTTCGGCGGCGCGACCGGCAAGTCGGCGCAGATCCCGCTCTTCGTCTGGCTGCCCGACGCCATGGCCGGTCCCACCCCGGTCTCGGCCCTGATCCACGCCGCGACCATGGTGACGGCCGGCGCCTACATGGTGACGCGCCTCTACTTCCTGTTCGATCTCGCGCCGGCCGCGCTCGCCGTCATCGCCTGGATCGGCGCGCTCACGGCCCTCGTCGCCGCCACCATCGCGATCGCGCAGGCCGACATCAAGAAGGTGCTCGCGTACTCCACCGTCTCGCAGCTGGGCTACATGTTCCTCGGCCTCGGCGTGGGCGTCACGGGCGCGGCGCTCTTCCACGTCGTCACGCACGCGTTCTTCAAGGGGCTGCTCTTCCTCGGCGCCGGCTCCGTCATCCACGGGATGCACGGCGAGCAGGACATGCAGAAGATGGGCGGGCTCCGCCGCCACATGCCGGGCACGTACTGGACGATGCTCGTGGGCACGCTCGCGATCTCCGGCGTGCCGTTCCTGTCCGGGTTCTACAGCAAGGACGAGATCATCGCCGGCGCGTTCCTCGGCCCGCATCCGCAGCCGTTGCTCGGCGTCATCGGGTACGTCGTCGCCGTGCTCACGGCGTTCTACATGGGGCGCCTCTTCTTCCTCACCTTCTTCGGCGAGGAGCGGTTCGACCATCACCACGTGCATCCGCACGAGTCGCCGTGGAGCATGCTGGGACCGCTCGTCGTGCTCGCGGTGCTGTCCGCGGTGGGCGGCGCGCTCGACGTCCCCGGGCAGGTGAACCACTTCATCGGTGCGCACCACGAGGAGGCGACGCCGTTCGGCATGCTGGTCCTCGCCGGCGCCCTCGCCTTCCTCGGCCTCGGGGCGGCGTGGTACGCGTACGTGCGGGAGCCCTCGCTCCCCGAGCAGGCGGCGACGGCGGCGGGCGGGCTCTACCGCTTCCTGCGCGACAAGTGGCGCGTCGACGAGCTCTACGACGCGATCGTCGTGCGGCCGCTCTTCGCGCTCGCCGAGTTCCTGGCCCGCATCGTCGACCCCGACTTCGTCGACGGCGCCGTCAACGGCATCGCCGACGTGGTCGCGTGGCTCTCCAGCCGCTGGCGCCGGCTCCAGACCGGCAACCTCCAACACGCCGCGCTCTCGTTCCTGGTCGGGGCGCTCGTGCTGCTCGGGTACTTCGTGGTGCACTGATGCCGCTCGTGACGCTCACCGTCTTCGCGCCGCTGGCCGGCGCGGTGCTGCTCGCGATCCTCCCGCGCGAGCACGAGCAGGGCATCCGCCGCGCGGCGTTCGCCTTCGCCCTGATCCCGTTCCTCGTCTCGCTCGGCATCCTGGACCGCTTCGTTCCCGGCACGGCGGGGTTCCAGCTGGTCGAGTCCGCACCGTGGATCCCCACCTGGGGCATCGGCTACCGCGTCGGCGTCGACGGCGTGAGCCTCTTCCTCGTCCTGCTCACGACCTTCCTCACGCCCCTCGTGATCCTCGCCGCCTGGGGCGAGAAGCGCGACCGCGTGAAGGAGTACTTCGTCCTCTTCCTCCTCCTGGAGACGGGGATGCTGGGCGCCCTCGTCGCGCTCGATCTCTTCCTCTTCTACGTCTTCTGGGAGGCGATGCTGATCCCGATGTACCTCCTGATCGGGGTCTGGGGCGGGCCGCGGCGCATCTACGCCGCCACCAAGTTCGTCCTCTACACCATGGTCGGGAGCCTCCCGATGCTGGTCGCCATCCTCTACTGCGCCTGGAGGACCAAGAGCGCGGGCGGCATGAGCTTCGACTACGAGCGCTTCCTGGCGCTCGCGCTCACGCCGAGGGAGCAGATCTGGTGCTTCGCGGCCTTCGCGCTGGCCTTCGCCATCAAGGTGCCGCTGTTCCCGTTCCACACCTGGCTGCCCGACGCGCACGTCGAGGCGCCGACCGGCGGCTCGGTCATCCTGGCGGGCGTGCTCCTCAAGATGGGGACGTACGGGCTCCTGCGCTTTGCAATGCCGCTCTTTCCGTCGGCCGTGCGCGAGGCCGCGCCGCTCATGCTGGCGCTCGCCGTCGTCGGCGTCGTGTACGGTGCGCTCGTCGCGGTCGTGCAGCCGGACGTGAAGAAGCTGGTGGCGTACTCGTCGGTCTCGCACCTGGGCTTCTGCGTGCTCGGCCTCTTCGCGCTCGAGTCGAAGGCGGTGGTCGGGAGCGTCTACCAGATGCTCAACCACGGGCTCTCGACGGGCGGGCTCTTCCTGCTGGTCGGCATGATCTACGAGCGGCGCCATACCCGCGAGATCGCGGCGTTCGGGGGACTGTGGAACGTCGTGCCGCGCTATGCGGTGGCGCTCCTCCTCGTCATGCTGGCGTCGGCCGGTCTGCCGGGACTCAACGGCTTCGTCGGCGAGTTCCTGATCCTCGTGGGATCGTTCCCGGCCTCGTGGCGCGCGACCACGGTCGCGACTTCCGGACTCGTGCTCGGCGCGCTCTACCTCCTGTGGATGTACCAGCGCGTGATCTTCGGGCCCGTGGTACACGACGAGAACCGGCGGCTGACCGATCTCAGCGGACGCGAGATCGCGGTCATCGTCCCGGTGATCGCTCTCTGCGTCGCGATGGGGTTGTATCCCGCGCCGTTCCTTTCGCGCATCGAGCCCTCGGTCGACCACATCCTCAACGACTACGTTCACCGGCAGGCGCCGGTCGCGACGCGCCTGGTCCAGGCTCCGGTGCACGAGGTGATCGAGTGATCGACGGCGCGCCGTTCGCCGCCGGCTGGCAGGTGGCCATGCCCGCGCTCGTCGCCCTCGGGGCGGCGGTCGTCGTCATGCTGGCCGATCTCGTCATGCGCGGCACCGAGCGCGACGGCGTCGCGGTGGTCGGCATCCTCGGCCTCGCGGCGACCATGGCGGTCGCGGTGTGGCTCTGGCCGCACACGGGGGAGGTGGCCGGCTTCCAGAACACGCTGCGCGCCGACCGCTACGCGCTCTTCTTCACGGTGGTCGTGTGCCTCGGCGCGGCGCTCACGATCCTCATGTCGATCGACTACCTGCGCGACCACCCGCTCGCGGGCGGCGACTACTACGCGCTCGTGCTCCTGTCGACGTGCGGCATGGTGCTGATGGCGGCCGCGAACGACCTCATCGTGATCTTCCTCGCACTCGAGATCATGTCGGTCGCGGTCTACGTCCTGGCCGGCATGCTGCGGACCGATCCGCGCTCGAACGAGGCGGCGCTGAAATACTTCTTCCTCGGCGCGTTCGCGAGCGGCTTCCTCCTCTACGGCACCGCGTTCCTCTACGGCGCGACGGGATCGACGCAGCTCGACGCGATCGGCCGCGTGGTGGCGAAGAGCCCGAGCGACCCGCTCGTGCTGGTCGGCCTGGCGCTCCTGCTCGTCGGCTTCGGTTTCAAGGTTGCCATGGTCCCGTTCCACGGCTGGATGCCCGACGTCTACGAGGGCGCGCCGACGACCGTGACCGCGTTCATGGCGGTCGGCGTGAAGGCGACGGCCTTCGCCGCGCTGGCGCGCGTGCTGGTGCTCGCGTTCCACGGCACCGGCGCGGAGCTGTCGGCCGTCCTGTGGTGGATCGCGGCGCTCACCATGACCGTCGGCAACGTGACGGCCATCTCGCAGCGAAACCTGAAGCGCATGCTGGCGTATTCCAGCATCGCCCACGCGGGCTACGCGCTCATCGGCGTCGTCACCGGCACGCCCGAGGGCGGCGCGGCGCTCTGCTTCTACCTCGCCGTCTACACGGTGATGACGATCGGGGCGTTCGCGGTTCTGATCGCGCTCGGCCGGCGCGGCGAGCCCTGCGAGTCGCTCGAGGATCTGGCCGGCGTCGGTTTCCGCCAGCCGATGCTCGGCATCGCGATGACCATCTTCATGCTGTCGCTCGCGGGCATCCCGCCGACGGCCGGCTTCGCGGGCAAGCTGGCGCTCTTCAGCGCCGCCGTGAACGCAGGCTTCGTCGGGCTCGCCATCGTCGGCGTCCTCAACAGCGTCGTCTCGGTTTACTACTACTTCGGCGTGCTCGTGCAGATGTACATGGCGCAGGGGACGCGGCCGGTGGTCGCGCTGGCACGCCGGCCCGCGCTCGCCGCGGCGATCGTCGTCGCGATGGCGCTGACGCTCGGGCTCGGGCTCGCGCCGTCGGGCACGCTCCGGCTCGCCGCCGAAGCCGTCGCGTCGCTGCGGTAGGGACCCGTCGTGGACGAGGCGACGTTCCACGCGATCCGCACCGTGGGATTCGTGGGCGCCATCACGTTCGCAGCGTTGCTGCAACGCATCCGACGTCGGGGCGCACGTACCGCTGCGAGCTGTCCCTCGACGACGAGGACCACCTTCGCCTGCGAGGCTACCTGGGCGTGCGATGGCTGGGACGAACGACCAGATGGCTGCGCGTCGGCGCTGAGCAGCGGACCTGTCGCGAGACCGCGCGATGACGACTCACGCGCGAAGCCCGGACTGGTCCAGGCGATCGAGTAGGGCCAGCAACGTCCGGTTCGCCGGCACCGCGACGCCCGCGCGTGCGGCGGCGCGCACGACGGCGCCGTTGATGGCGTCGTGCTCGAGGCGGCGGCCGCGACGGCGGTCCTGCAGCATCGAGGTCGGGAAGTCGGGCAGACCCCCCAGGCTGTCGTCGAGGACGGACTGCGTGCGCCAGCGGCGCACGGGAATGCCGAGCGCCGTCGCGGTGGCGTCGACCTCCTCCATCACCTGCACGACGAGGTCGCGGGCGCCGGGATGTGCCAGAATCTCGCGCACGGTCGCGTCGGTGAGGGTCGAGACCGCGTTGAAGCCGGCGTTCCACGCGAGCTTCTCCCAGGCCGAGACCAGGATGTCGCGCCGGAGCTGGTACGGGACGCCCGCCGCGGCGAGCGTGTCGGCGAGCCGCCGCGCGCGGGGGCTCTCGCTGCCGTCGGGCTCGCCGAAGATGATCTCGCCGCGACCGCTGTAGAAGACGGTCGCCGGGGCCGTCAGCTCGACGCCGATGCGCGTGAGCCCGACCATCAAGGGCGGGAGCCCGAGCCGCCCGGCCAGGATCGCCTCGTTCTCGACGCCGTTCTGGAGCGACAGGAGGACGGTGTCGCGATCGACGGCGGGGCGGAGCGCATCGGCTGCGGCGGGCGTGTCGTACGACTTGACGCACACGAGGACGAGGTCGGCGCGAGGCGCATCCGCCGGGTGCTCGACGGCGCGGGCCGGGTGCACCCGGATCGTCTGCTCGGGACCACCGAGCAGGACGCGCAGGCCGTCGCGACGAAGCGCCTCCAGGTTCGTGCCGCGCGCGACGAAGGTGACGTCGTGGCCGCCGCGGGCGAGCAGGGCGCCGAAGTAGCCGCCGACCGCACCGGTACCGTAGACGAGGACGTGCATGGAGGCGGTCATCTTGCCAGGCGCGCGCGCGGCGTGACAACGTCCGCGGCGCGATGTCCGAGCCCGCAGCGTACCCGCACCTCTTCACGCCGCTGCGCATCGGCCCGCGGACGGCGAAGAACCGCGTCGTCTTCGGCGCGCACTTCACGATGTTCACCGAGCCGGCCGCCCGCTACGGCGAGCCGGGCTTCTACGGCGAGCGCCTCGGGCGCTACCTCGGCCTGCGCGCCGCGCACGACGTGGGCGTGGTCATCGCCGGACAGGCGCAGGTCCACCCGACCACCGCCTACCAGATGCACAACAACGCCGTGGCGTGGGACGAGGCCGCCATCCCGCAGCTGGCGCGCGTGGCCGGCGCGATCACGAAGCAGGGCGCCCTGGCGCTCCTCCAGCTCGCCCACAACGGCGGCGTCAACACCGGGCGCTGGTCGCACCGGCCGGTCTGGACGCCGTCGCACGTCGTGAACAACCTGGAGGCGCCGAAGCCGCTCGAGCAGGCCGAGATCCGCGAGCTGACCCGGCACTTCGCGCGCTCGGCGCGCAACGCCGTCCGCGCCGGCTTCGACGGCGTCGAGATCCACGGCGCGCACGGCTACCTGATCCACGAGTTCCTGTCGCCGAAGTCGAACCGGCGTACCGATGCCTATGGCGGCAGCCTCGAGAACCGGATGCGGTTCGGCGTCGAGGTGCTGGAGGCCGTGCGCGCCGCCGTCGGACGCGACGCGGTCGTGGGTCTTCGCCTGGTCGGCGACGAGGAGATCGGGCCGAGTGGCCTCACCGCAGAGGACGCGGCGGCGATCGGCGCGCGCTTCGAGGCGGCGGGGCTCGTCGACTTCCTCGACGTCAGCATCGGGCGGTCGGGCGTCGGCATGGTGCGCCCGGTGTACGCGCCGCACGGCGTCGGCGTGTACGCGGCCGCGTCCGTGAAGCGCGCGGTGCGGGCCGTGCCCGTCTTCACGGTGCAGCGGATCCTCACGCCCGACGAGGCCGAGTCGATCGTCGCGCGCGGCGACGCCGACGCGGTGACGCTCGTGCGCGCGCTCATCGCCGACGAGGCGTGGGCGGCGAAGGCGCGTGACGGCCGCGCGAGCGAGATCCGGCACTGCACGGGGATCAACCAGGGTTGTTACGGGAATCTCACGCTCGGCTACCCGGTGTCGTGCGTGCAGAACCCGGTCGTGGGACGCGAAGGGGAGGAGGGCTTCGGTCCCATCGAGCCCGCGACGCGCCGGCGCCGCATCGTCGTAGCCGGGGGCGGTCCGGCGGGGCTCGAGGCTGCGTGGGTGGCGGCGGCGCGCGGACACGAGGTCGTGCTCCTCGAGCGCGCAGAGCGGCTCGGCGGCAAGATCCGGCTCGCCGCCGCGCTGCCGGGACGCGCCGAGCTCGGCGATCTCGCCGACTGGCGCGCGCTCGAGTGCGCGCGCCGCGGCGTCCAAGTGCGCCTGGGCGTCGACGCCACACCCGAGTGCGTCCTGGCGCTCGCCCCGGACGCGGTTGTGGTCGCGACCGGCGGCCGCGCGACGAAGGACGGCACGTCGAAGTTCCATCCGACGCCGGTCCCCGGCGCCGAGCGCGACTGGGTGATCGATCACGAAGCGGCCCTGCGGGAGCCTGCGCGCGTGGGCCGGCGCGTCGTGATCCTCGACGCCGTCGGCCACATCGAGGCGATCGGTCTCGGCGAGCTGCTGGCGCGGGACGGGCGCGAGGTGACGATCGTGACGCCGCTCGCGACCCCGATCGCCCTCGACGCCGAGACGCTCGCGATGGCGCTCCCGCGCGCGGTGCGCGCCGGATGCCGCTGGCGGCCCAGCACGGTGCTCGCCGGAGTCGGCGAGCACACCGCGACGCTCGCCTGCGTGCTCGGTGGGGCGACGGAGACGGTGACCGGCGTCGACACGGTCGTGATCCGCGCGCACGGGCTTCCCGAGGACGGGCTCTACCACGCGCTGCGCGACCGCGGCCTCGAGGTCCACCGCGTCGGCGACGCGGTCGCCGTCCGCACCGCGGACCACGCGATCTTCGACGGCCACGTGCTCGGCCGCCGGCTCTGAGTCGCTACTGGTCCGTGCGGGGCTCGCCGCGCAGGATCAGGCGGCGCTGCTCGCGGTACCAGGTGAGCGTGTCCTGGATCTGCTGCTGCTGTTCGGGTGTGCCGGCGGCGCCACGGTTCTGGGCGAGGCGCTTCCGCAGCTCCTGCGTGAGGTCGCGGAGCTGGTCGCGCCGCTCCTGTCGCTCCTCGCGCGTCGTCGGGCCGTCGCCCCATGCCGCCGGCCCGCTCGGCATGCCGTGCACCGCGGCGGCGCGCGGCAGCGACGTCGACGTGGTGCTCGACGCGGCGGCGGCCGCCGCCGCCGGTCGTGCCGCCATCTCCCGCACCTGCCCTTCGAGCGCGGTCGTCCGCCGGTCGAGGTTCGTCACGTCGGTCCGGAGCCCCTCCGCCGGCTCCGCTTCGCCCTCGACCGCCGAGAGCCGCTTCTCGAGCTGCTCCACCCGGGTCGTGAGCGCATCGATCCGCTTCTGCTCGACCCCGGCCCCGGAGTCACAGCCGCCGAGCGCCAGCATCAGCCCGAGCGTAACGACGCAAGCCATCTTCCGCATCACCCAACCATGTCTCCCACCAGCGGAGTGGGCAAGCGCCGCCCCCCGGGACCGACGCCGCTGCGCGGAGACGGTGGCCGGCGTCACTGCGGCTTCGGCTGCGCCCCGAAGTCCACCTTCGGCACTTCCTTCGCCGCCGCCGGGGCCTCGAAGTACTTCTGGGTCTCGAAGCCGAGCCAGCCGGCCCACGCGACGGTCGGGAAGCTCTTGATCGCCGTGTTGAAGGCGCGGACGGCGTCGTTGTAGCGCATGCGCTCGACCGCGATCCGGTTCTCGGTGCCGGCGAGCTCGTCGGAGAGCTTCGCGAACTGCACGTTCGCCTTCAGGTCGGGATAGCGCTCGGCGATCGCAAGCAGTCGCCCGAGGGCGCCGGAGAGGTTGTTGGCGGCGTCGATCTTCTCGTCGCGCGTGCCGGCGGCGAGCAGCTTCGAGCGCGCGTTCGCGACCGATTCGAAGATCTCCTTCTCGTGCGTGGCGTATCCCTTCGTCACCTCGACGAGGTTGGGGATCAGGTCGTTGCGGCGCTGGAGCTGGTTCTCGACCTGCGCCCACGCCGCGTCGATCGCCTCGCGCATGCTGACGAGGGTGTTGTAGCTGCAGCCCGCGAGCAGCAGCGTGCTCAAGAGGATTCCGAGTCTCAGGTTCGCCGTTCGTCGCATGAGAGTCTCCTTTCGTGTCCTACCAGCTCCGACCTGCGCCCCCGCCGCCGAAACCCCCGCCGCTGAATCCGCCGAACCCGCCCCCGCCGCCTCCGCCACCGGTGCCGAACCCGCCGCCGAACCCACCGGGAACGTAGAAGCCGCCCCGACGGCGTCCGCGCGCCGCGAAGCTCTGCTGACGGCTCATGACGTACACGATGAAGGCGAGCGAGAGCACCAGGATCAGCAACGCCACCCAGCCGGGGAGCGGCGCCGCCTGCGGGCGCGGGCGGGGTGGCGGCACGCCGGTCAGCGTCACGCCCTTCGAGGCGGCGATCTCGCCCGCGAACGCGCGCACGCCCCGCTCGATGCCCTCGTCGATGCGGCCGGCGCGGAACGACGGCACGACCTCTTCGTCCTGGATCTGCCCGACGAGGCCGTCCGGCAGGATGCCCTCGAGCCCGTAGCCGGTGAGGACGCGGAGCTTGCGGTCCTTGACGGCGACCAGGAAGACGAGACCCGTGTCCTCGCGCTTGCGTCCCGGCTTCCACGCGTCGGCGACGCGCATCGCGAAGGTGAAGTCGTCGAGCGGCGCGGTCGTGTCGACGGTGAGGACGGCGATCTCGGCCCCCGTCTTCGCCTGGAGCTCCTGGAGGAGGTCGGTGAGCCGCGCGTTCACGGCCGGGCTCACGACGCCAGCGAGGTCCGTGACGAAGCCCTGCGGCGTGGGGATCGCCGGCTCGGCGGCGATCGCGCCCCCGACGAGTCGCAGGACCAGCGCGAGGGTGGCGAGGCTACGCATGTTACGCAGGTACGGTGTCGACGGCGGCGACGATGCGCTCGGCGTCCGCGAGGTAGCGTCCGAATTCGGCGGCGAGCTGGCCGCGGAGCAGCCGGCCGCCGCTGCGCCGGTGGTCGAGGACCCGCCGGAGCGCGGGCAGGGGGCCGAGTAGACGCTCGCCCGCCGCCAGGACGTCGGCGAACGCGTGCGGCGTCTCGTCGCCGCGCAGGTGCAGCACGTGGCGCAGGATCACGAGGAAGGTGACCGCCGACGAGACGAGGAGGCGCTCGACCTCGTGCGCGTGCCCGGCTGCGTCGAGGTAGAGGGCGCGCAGGCGCAGGAGCCGTGCGCGCGCCTCGTGCTCGCACTGGCGCCGCAGGTGCGCGCGATCGACCGTGACGGCGGCGAAGAGGTCCGGGCCGTGGAGGGTGCGATGGGCGCGGCGGATGTCGTCGAACTCCATCGCGAAGGCGTCGCGCGCACGATCGAGGAACTCCTCGTCGACGACGAGCGGCAGGGCGAAGCCGTGCCGGCGCCAGCGCGGCACGACCTGGGCGAGCACGTCCAGCAGGGTCGCCGACACGGCCCGCACGACGATCACCGCGTTGACGTCCGAGCGGCCGGGAACCCAGTCCTCGCCCGCGGCGCTGCCGTAGACGGTCAGGTTCACGAGCGCGTCGCCGAGCGCGTCCGCGACGTCGTCGGTGAAGCCGGCGAGGTCGCGCTCCAGGCGCGCGTCCAGGGCGGGCATCGGGCGCCAACAATGGAACAGGGCGCCAGCGGGACGCAAGGGTCCGGGTTGACGCTGGCTCCGACGACGGATAGCGCGCGCGGACGATGCGTGCTCCGGGCGAGCTCCGCGCCGCGGTCGGGCTCGGCACGGCGGTGCAGGGACTCGCGAGCGGGCTCGCGCCGCACGAGATGGTCGAGGGCCTCGCGTGGCTTCCCGTCGTCGGGCTCGCGTGCGGCGCCGTCGCGGCGGCCGCGGCCGACGTCGCCGGCGGGCTCGGGCCGATCGCGACGGCGGTCGCTGCCGTCGCCGCGCTCGCACTCCTCGATGGACGCTGGCGCGGCGGCGTCCTGCCGGTGATCACGCTCCTCGTCGAGGCGGGCGCCCTCACGAAGGTGGGCGGCACGTCCCGTACCGTCGCGCTTCTCGTCGCGCCCATGCTCGCGCGCTGGGCGATCGTCGTGCAGTGCTACGGCGGCGTGCCGGTTTCGGGTGCCCGCGACCTTGCGGCGTTGGTCGGGCGTGCACGCTTCCGCGAGTTCGCGCTCGCGAGCGTGACGGCGCTCGGCGTGGCGCTCGTGCTGCTCGACGCGGTCGGGCTGGCGGTTGCCCTCGTGGCCGCGCTCGTGACGATCGCCGTGCGGGTGGCCGCCTACCGCTGGGCCGGCGGCCTCACGACGCGTGCGCTGGATGCGACCAGCGCGCTCGTCGAGGCGAGCGCGCTCGTGCTCCTCTCACTCGTGAGTCTCGCTCTGCGTACGGCGTAGCCGCTGGAGTCCCTCCGGACCGTGTGGCAGGGGGGGCCATTCCGCGCCCTCCCACAACGCTGCTGCTCCTTCTCTGCATGATCGCCGCCGGGGTCGAGGCGCACGCCGAGGAGCGCCTCCCCGAGGTCGTCGTCACGGCGCCGCCCGTGCGCGACGACGCGCCGGCGCCGCGCGACCCGACGGCGTTCGCGTCCGTGATCGAGACGCGCGAGGCGGCGACGTCGGTCGAGACGCTCGCCGAAGCGCTCTCCAACACCGTCGGCGTGCAGGTGCGGCGCTTCGGCGGCCTGGGCGACTTCAGCACGGTGTCGATCCGCGGCTTCTCGCCCGGCCAGGTGCAGGTCTACCTCGACGGCGTGCCGCTCTCGCGCGCGGACAACGAGGTGGTGAACCTCTCCGACCTGCCGCTCGACGCCGTCGACCACGTCGAGGTCTATCGCAGCATCACGCCGCTCGCGTTCGCCCAGTCCGGCGCGGGCGGGGTCGTGAACGTCGTCACGCGGCGTCCAGGCGCCGAGCCGATCGCCGCCGGCGCCGTCTCGTACGGATCGTTCGAGACGCGCAAGGCGTCGCTCGCCTACGGGCGCACGGTCGGCGCGTGGGACGGGCTCGTCTTCGGGCAGTACCTCGGCAGCAAGGGCGACTTCACGTTCACCCTCGATCCGAACGAATTCTTCAATGCGCCGCCGCAGTCCGAGCAGACGCGCATCAACAACGCCTTCAACCAGGGCGACCTCACGGGACGCGTCGCCTACCACGGCTCGCCCTTCACGCTCGCGATCACGACCGACACGTTCGTCAAATCGCAAGGCGTGCCGGGTCGCGCCGAGGTGCAGTCGCCCACCGGCCATCGCGACACGCTCCGCAGCCTCACGCAGATCGATCTCACCTCGGAGCCGGGCGCGCTGCCGATCAACGTCGACGGCAGCGTGTTCGGCGTCTACCAGTCGCAGACGTTCACGGCACAGGCCGACGCGGCGTTCCCCACCAGCGACACGACCGATCGCTCGACGACCGTGGGTGGGCAGCTCACGCTGCGCGGCGCGATCGGCGTGCACCAGGTGCCCGCGCTCCTGCTCGCGGGGAGCGGCGAGCGCTTCGTCGTGCACGACGGCGTGGGGCAGTTCGGGAGGACCCTGCCGGGCACGGCGCCCGCGCGCACGCGAGCGCGCTTCACGATCGGTGGCGAGGACGAGATCCTGCTCCTCGGCGATCGCCTCTCGATCGTCCCGGGCGTGCGCTGGGAGGTCTACCACGACGTCTTTCCGCCAGATCCTCTGGACCTCGTACCGGCGACCAACGTCTCGGGCACGACGACGCGCGACTTCGTGACGCCGCGCATCGGCGTCCGCGCCGATGTCGGCTGGGGCGCGACGCTGCTCGGCAACGCCACCCGCAGCGCGCGCATGCCGAACCTGACGGAGCTCTTCGGGGACAGCGGCGTCGTGCAGGGCAACCCGAACCTGCAACCCGAGACGGCGATCACCTGGGACCTCGGCGGCCGTCTGCGCTCGCCGTGGACCAACGCCGTCCTCACCGACGCGACGTTCGAGTACGCCTACTTCTGGAGCGACATCGACGACCTCATCGTGCTCGTCCCGAGCAGCGTCAACGTCTTCGTGCCGACCAACATCGGCGCCGCGACCATTCGTGGCAACGAGGTGGCGCTGCGCGGTGCGCTCTGGGATCGCGTGCTGGTCACGACGAACTACACGCACCAGCGGACGCGCGACGAGGGCTCCGAAGCGTTCGCGCACGGCAAGCAGCTCCCCGGACGTCCCGCCAACGAGGCGTACGCGCGCGTCGAGCTCGTGTGGTCGCGCGAGCGCCCGCTGCCGATCGGGTCGCTCGGGGAACGGCTGTGGCCCGGGCGGATCTTCACCGACGTCGATCTCATCGCGTCGAACTTCCTCGACCGCGCGAATCGCGAGCAGGTCGGCAGCCGCGCGCTGGTCGGGATCGGGATCGACGTGACGCTGCCGTGGGCGGGCCTGCACGCCGCGTGGGAGATGAAGAACGTGACCGACGACCAGACCGAGGACGCGCTCGGATTTCCGCTGCCCGGACGCTCGATCTTCTTCACGCTCTCCGCCGGATTCGGCGCACCACGTTGACACGGCAGCGCGCGCTGCGGTAAGCGGGCGATGTCGGGTTAGGGAAGGGGGTGCAAATCCCCCGCTGCCCCGCAGCTGTAACGGGGAACAAACCCGGTCGCATCCACTGCCGAGCGGTCGGCGGGAAGGGACCGGGGGCGGACGATCCCGGAGCCAGAAGACCTGCTCGACGACACCAGCACGTGCCTTCCGAGGGGAGGGAGCTGGGGGGTCGGCGCAGGCGTGCGTCCGGCGTCCCACTCCGTCGTCGCGGCGGGCCAGGAGAACGACGACGAAACCCGGACCCGCACGACGGATCGCGATGGCGCTCCTGGTCGCGCTCGCCCTCGCGAGCGAGGCCGCGGCGCGCCGGCCGCGTGCGCTGGTCGCCGGGACGACGTTCGAGACCGGCGTGCTCGCGACGGTGGCGATGGCGCCCCCGCGCCGCACGCGCGAGCTGCCGACCGACGTCTTCTCGGACGCCGTCGTCCGCGTGACGGGCGGATACGCGGTCGTGCTGAACCGCTTCCTCGCCGACAACGTGCAGATCCTGTCGCGCAAGCTGCGAACGCGACTCCAGTGCGGGACGGGTGCGGGATCGAACCCGCACGACATCGTCGCGGTCGCGCGCGACAAGGCGTACGTCACCCGATATGGCGGGCGCGAGCTGTGGATCGTCGATCCGTCCGCCCGCGGCTGCCGGCGCTTCCGCCGCGGGACGATCGACCTCGGCCCGTTCGCCGACGCCGATGGCCTTCCGGAGATGGACCAGACGGCGGTCGTGGGGACGCGCCTGTTCGTGAGCGTCCAGCGCCTCGACCGCACGCAGGGCTTCGCGCCGTCGGGAAAGAGCCGCCTGGTCGTGATCGACACGACGACGGACGCCGTCGTCGGCGCGATCGAGCTGCACGGCTCGAACGCCTTCGGCGACTCGAGCGGCATCGTGCACGATCCCGCGAGCGGCCGCCTCGCCGTCTCGACGCCCGCCGACATCTACAAGGTGGGCGACGGCGGCATCGAGTGGGTCGACCCGGAGACCCTCACCGCCGAGGGCCGCTTCTTCGTCACCGAGGACCAGCTGGGCGGCAACGTCACCGACTTCGTGCTCGTCTCCGCGACGAAGGGCTACGCGGTCGTGCAGGCGGCCGACCTCCGGAACCGCCTGGTCGCGTTCGATCCGACGAGCACGACGCCACCCGTGCAGCTCTTCGCCCGCGACGGGTTCCTGCCCGACGTCGCGCTCGCACCCGACGGCCTGCTGTGGCTCGCCGACCAGTCGCGGCCGAGCTACGGCATCCGCATCTTCGATCCCGCCACCGGCGCCCAGGTGACGCGCGATCCGATCGACGTCGGCCTGCCGCCGTTCTCGATGGGGTTCGTGCCATGAGGGTGCTCGTGGTCGCGCTCGCGCTCGCGGCGCTCGTGCGTCCGGCATCGGGCGATCCGTTCGCCGACGCCGTCACCGGCGTGACGATCGGGACGGCGGGCGGCGGCGGCAGCGCCGACTGGGTCCTCGGTCCGCCGCACGGCGCGGGCGCGTTCCAGGGCTCGACCCACACGCTCTCGCTCGGGCTCGGCGGCGAGATCACCGTCGCCTTCACGGACAACGCCATCGTGAACCGCCCGGGGGCCGATTTCACGGTGTTCGAGAACGCCTTCCTGCTCTCGGGGCTCGTGACCGGCGTGCCGTTCGCCGAGCCGGGGCAGGTATCGGTCAGCGCGGACGGCGTCACCTGGCTCGACTTTCCCTGCGCCGTGGACGACGACCCGTACTACCCGGGATGCGCCGGGGTCTATCCGGTCTTCGCCACGGCGACCGATCCGGCGAGCGCGCTCGTGCCGTCGACGACGCCGATCGCCGATCTCGTCGGCGTTCCGTTCGCCACCTTCACGCCGCCGGCCGGCTCGGGCGGCGACACCTTCGATCTCGCCACCGTCGGCCTCGCCGCTGCGCGCTTCGTGCGCATCCGCGGCGGCATGCAGCGCATGGGCCTCGGCGGCCTCGCGGGCTTCGACCTCGACGCCGTCGCCGCCGTGCACTCCGTCGACACGACCGGCCTTCCCGACGCCGACGGCGACGGGCTCGCCGATGCGGCCGACGGCTGCCCGCTGGTCGCCGACCCGGCCCAGACGGACGGCGACGGCGACGGCATCGGCGACGCGTGCGACGTGTGTCCCGCCGTGTTCGATCCGACCCAGATCGATCGCGACGGCGACGGCGTCGGCGACGCCTGCGACGACTGCCCGGCCACGCCGAACGCGGACCAGACCGACACCGATGGCGACGGGGTGGGCGACGCGTGCGACGCAGGCGCACCGGCCACCGATACGGACGGCGACGGGGTCGCCGACGCGAGCGACGACTGCCCGATCGTGCCGAACGCCGACCAGGCCGACGCGGACGGCGACGGTCTCGGCGACGCGTGTGACGTCTGCCCGGCGACGCCCGGCACCGACCAGCGCGATCGCGACCGCGACGGAGCGGGCGATGCCTGCGATCCGTGTCCCGACGACGTGTCCTGCGGCCCGATGTCGGCGGCGGGCTTCGCCGGCGGCGGGCAGCGCCGCAGCGTCGACCACCTGCTTCGATACGTACGTCCGACCTCCACCGTCAGCGCGGTTCCGGCCGGAACCACCACGCTGGCGCTCACCGTGGTGATCGCCCCCGAGGTGATCACGGGCAGCGTTCGCGTGCGCGTGGGGCGCCGCGATCTCACGGCCGCGCTCGGCGTCTTCACGCCGGGCTCGACCCGCACCGTCACGATTCCGCTCGCGCGCGAGCGGACGATCGTGCGGCTGCGGGCCGAAGGGCCACGGACCGGCGGCCGCCGGTCCGTCGATACGGACCGCCTCGTCGTGGTGGAGAAGTAGGAGCGGCACGGCGAGCGGTCGAGGAGCATGCGACAGATGCGACGAATTCTCGTGACAGCGATCTGCGCTGCGACGCTGGCGGCGCACGGTTCCGCCCGCGCGGCGGTCGTGGCGGCCCCGGGCTACGCTGCGCGCCGCATTCCCACCCCCGGCGCCGTCCAAGGCGGCGTCGTGCGGCAGGGCAACGCGCTCATCGTGGGGCAGGGCAGCTTCGGGGCCGGGACCGAGCGGGTGGTCCGACTCGACGGCGCCGTGGCGACCACCATCGCGACCGGCTTCAACTCGCTCGGGGGCTTCGACCTCGACGGCGACACGCTCTACCTGGTCGACAACTGCTTCGGCACCGACTTCGGCTGTACGGGCGCGTCGACCGGCGACAGCCTCTACGCCATCCCGAGCGCGACCACGCGGACCAGCGCGGCCGCGGCGGACACGAGCGCGGTGCTGCCGGCCGGCTCCATCACCGCACCGCAGGACGTGCTCGTGGTGCCGGGCGCCCTCCTGGTCGCCGACGCGATCGGGGTCGGCGCGGGCCGCGTCGTGAAGGTCGTGGGGACGACCCCGACGAATCTCGCGACCGGACTCGACTACCTGGGTGGCCTCGCGACCGACGGCGCGACGCTCTTCGCCGCCAACCTCGACGGCAGCTTCACCGGATCCGTGAAGCGGTTCTCGCTCGCGGGCGTCCCGGCGAGCGACCTCGTCGGCGGCCTCTCCGGGAGCTACGGGGTCGCCCGCGACGCAGCCGGCAACTTGCTCGTCACCGGCGGCTTCACCGGCGACTTCTCGTCGAGCACGCTGCTCGCCGTCGACGCGGGCGGGACGGCGACCGAGCGCGCGCACGGCTTCGGCTTCTCGGCCGACGTCTTCTTCGACGGCGCGCGCGATGCGGCCCTGGTGCTCGACTTCGGTGTGTCGGCCGTGACGGCCGTCTGTCGCGACGCGGACGGCGACGCCGTGTGCGACGCCGACTGCACGAGTCCCGCCGCCCTCGATCGCGCGGTCGTGAAGATCGGTCGCCAGACGACGGCGGTCGGCGACGACACGCTCAGCTTCAAGGGCCAGATGACGATCCCCGGCGTCTACGACCCGGTGGCGAACGGCGTGCACGTCCTGGTGGACGACGCCGCTGGCAGCGTCATCGCCGACGTGGTCGTGCCGGGCGGCGCATACGACACGGTCACCGGGACCGGCTGGAAGACGAACGCGAGCCTGACGTCGTGGACGTACAAGAATCCGAGCGGCGTCGTCGGTATCACCAAGGTGAAGGTGAAGAAGGCCTCGAGCACGCCGGGCCTGGTCAAGTTCAGCGTGAACGGGCGCAAAGGAGGCTATCCGGCCGCCGGCGCGGCGCTCCCCGTGCGGGCCGTGATGACGCTCGATCCCGCCGGCGGGTGCGCGCTCGCGACCTTTTCCGGTCCGACGTCGGGCTGCACCTTCAACTCCACCGGCGATCGCCTCACGTGCAAGTGACCGCACCCGGCGCGGCGCTCGTCGTGCTGGCGCTTCTCGCCGGCTGCGACGGCGCCGCGCCGCCCCCGCGCGCCGCCGGTGCGGCGCGGGTCGTCGTGCTGGCGCCGTCGGCGACCGAGACCGTGTTCGCGCTCGGCGCCGGCGATCGCGTGGTCGGCGTCTGCGCGCAGTGCGACTATCCCGCGGCGACGGCGAAGCTGCCGAAGCTCGGCGGCTATCTGACGCCGAGCGTCGAGGCGGTGGTCGGGGTGCGACCGGACCTGGTGATCGTCGTGCCGTCGCCCGGCAACCGTGAAGCCGTGCGCGCCATCGAGCGGGCCGGCGTGCGCGTCCTCGTGGTGCAGGACCGGACGCTGGACGACCTCTTCACGTCGATCGCCGCGATCGCCGGCGCGCTGGAGGTCTCCGACGCCGGCGGTCGCCTGGCGGCCGACCTGCGGAGCCGGCTCGACGCCGTGCGCGCGCGCGTGGCGTCGCAGCCGCGGGCGCGCGTGCTGCTCGTCGTCGGGCACAGCCCGCTCATCGTCGCGGGCGGGGGCACGCTCCAAGGCGAGCTGGTCGAGATCGCCGGCGGAACCAACGTGGCCGCCGATGTCGGCAACGCCTTCCCGCAGGTCTCGCTCGAGCTCGTGGTGGCGCGCGCGCCCGACGTGATCCTCGATGCGGCGATGGGGACCGAGGAGGGCGGGCGCGCGCTCTTCGCGCAGCTCACGACCGTTCCGGCGGTCGCGAACGGCCGCATCGTGTCGGTCGGCTCGGACGTGCTCTTTCGCGCCGGGCCGCGCGTGCCCGAGGCCGCGGCGGCGCTCGCGGCCGCCATCCATCCGGGGTAGACGGGCCGGGCGTGCGGGCCGCGTACCTCACACGCCGCCGGGTGGTCGTGGTGACGGCGGCGCTCCTCGTCCTGTTGCTCGCCTCGCTCCTCGCCGCGGCCGGCATCGGGCCCGTGCCGGCGAGCCTGTGGCGCGCGCTCGCGCCCGGCGCCGCGGGCACGACCGACTACGTGATCGTCGTGCAGACGCGCATCCCGCGCGTGCTCCTCGCGGGCGTCGTGGGCGCCGCGCTCGCGACCGCGGGCGCCGGCTTCCAGGGCCTCCTCGCGAACCCGCTCGCCGATCCGCACGTGCTCGGCATCAGCGGGGGGGCGGCCGTGTTCGGCGCCGCCGTCCTCGTGCTCGGCGTCGATCCGGTCTCGCCGATCGTGCCGCTGGTCGCGTTCCTGGGCGCGCTCGGGGCCATGACGGTCGTCGTGCTGGTCGCGCGCACGGGCGGTCGCACGACGCCGCACGCGCTCCTGCTGGTCGGCGTCGTCATGAACGCGATCGCGGCGGCGCTCATCATGCTGGTGAACGCGGTCGCGAGCTACCGCCAGGCGCAGGGCGTGCTCTTCTGGATGATGGGCGCCCTCACGACGCAGGACTACTTCCTGGTCGCGCTGGTGGGGGCGTACGCGATCGTCGGTGCGGTCGTGCTCCTGCGCCACGCGGCCGCCCTGAACCTGCTCGCCGCGGGGGAGGAGAGCGCCGCCAGCCTCGGCGTCGACGTCGAGCGCGTGCGCCGTGCCGTCTTCGTCGCGGCCGCGCTGCTGGTCGGCGCCGCCGTGTCGGTGAGCGGCATGATCAGCTTCGTCGGGCTCATCGTGCCGCACGTCCTGCGGCTCGCGCTCGGGCCCGATCTGCGCCTGCTCGTGCCGGCGTCGTTCCTGTTCGGCGCGACGTTCCTCGTGTGGGCCGACACCGTCGCGCGCACGGTGCTGGGGCCCGCCGAGCTTCCGGTCGGCGTCATCACGGCGCTGCTCGGGGGGCCGTTCTTCCTCTTTCTGCTGCGGCGGAGCCTGCGCGGAGGCCCGCGATGAGCGGCGTGCGTCTGGTCGCCGAGCGCCTGCGCTTCGCCTACGACGGCCGTCTGGTCGTCGACGACGTCGGCCTGGAGGTCGGCGGCGGCGAGCTGGTCGGCGTGATCGGTCCCAACGGCGCGGGCAAATCGACGCTCGTGCGCTTGCTGGCAGGCGTGGCGGTGCCGCAGCAGGGCCACGTCCTCCTCGACGGCGCGCCGCTCCTCGCGCGATCGCGCCGCGAGGTCGCGCGCGCGATCGCGCTCCTGCCGCAGGATCCGCGCGTCGAGTTCCCGTTCACCGTGCTCGAGGTCGTTCTCATGGGGCGCGCGCCGTATCTGGGGGGCCTCGGCTTCGCCGCCGGCGACGACGTGGCGATGGCCCGCGCCGCGCTCGTCCGCCTCGGCCTGGACGGGATGGAGGCGCGTGGCCTCGACACCCTCTCGGGCGGCGAGCGCCAGCGCGTCTTCCTCGCGCGGGCCCTCGTGCAGGATCCGCAGGTGCTGCTCCTCGACGAGCCGACGACGCATTTGGACCTGCGTCACCAGGGCGCGATCCTGGACGTCGTCCGCGAGCGCGTGCGGCGCGGCGGTCTCGCCGCCGTCGCCGTGCTCCACGACCTCAACCTCGCCGCCGTGGCCTGCGACCGCCTCGTGCTGCTCGCGGGCGGACGGCTCGTCGCGGCCGGGAGGGCCGCCGACGTACTGACGAGCGAGCGGATCGCCGGGGCCTTCGGGACCCGGGTCCGGGTCGGCCGGCACGACGGTTCCGACCTGCCGACCGTGCTGCCGCCCCCGCCGCGTGACGCGTGACGGCAGTGTTCCGGAAGCAGTGACGTGCTCGTCGCGAGGCGGACCGCAATCGGTTTGCCCACCCTGTGGGCGCTTGCTAAGGTCCACGATCGGCAGCGGAAATGCTCTACCAGTTCGCCAACGTCTTCGTCTTCTTCCTCTACGCGGTCATCCTCTGCGCCCTCATGCTGGGCCTGGGGGCGCTGCTCCGTCCGTCCAATCCGCAGCCGTCCAAGCTCTCCACGTACGAGTGCGGCGAGCCGCCGAGCGGCCCCGCCTGGATCAACTTCAACATCCGCTTCTACCTGGTGGCGCTCGTGTTCGTGATCTTCGACGTCGAGCTGGCGTTCGTCTACCCCGTGGTCGCCGTGTTCAAGGACTGGGTGACGAAGGGGCAGGGTGCGTTCGCCTTCCTGGAGCTCGGCCTCTTCCTCGCGATCCTCATGATCGGCCTCGTCTACGTGTGGGCGAAGGGCGACCTCGAGTGGCTGAAGCGGATCCCGGCCGAGAGGCCGCATCCGGGTGAGCCCGTGCGCCGGGCGGCATAGGGGGACCGAGCGATGTCGCTCATCAACACCGCGCCCGAGATGGCACTCACGACGCGCGTCGACGACCTCCTCAACTGGACCCGCAAGTCGTCGCTCTGGTACATGATGTTCGGCCTGGCCTGCTGCGCCATCGAGATGATGCAGACCGGCGGGCCGCGCGCCGACCTCGAGCGCTTCGGGATGGCGCCGCGCGCGACGCCGCGCGTGTCCGACGTGATCATCGTGTCGGGGACGCTCACCTTGAAGATGGCGCTTCGCACGAAGCTCCTCTACGACCAGATGCCGGAGCCGAAGTACGCCATCTCGATGGGAAGCTGCGCCAACTGCGGCGGGCTGTTCCAGCTCGCGTACTCGGTCTGCGACGGCGTCGATCGCGTGATCCCGGTCGACGTCTACGTGCCGGGGTGCCCGCCCCGGCCGGAGGCGCTCACCGAAGGTCTCATCAAGCTCCAGGAGAAGATCGCTCAGGAGCGCTGGCTCGTGCGCAAGAGTGAGCCGGTGGGAGTGCGTGCCTGATGGCGATGGACGCCGCCGGCGTGCATGCCCGGCTCCGCGAGAAGTTCGGCGACGTGGTGGGGCCGCTCGAAGCGAGCGGACGCAACGCGTCGGCGACCATCGTGCCCGCGCGCATCGCCGAGGTCGGCGAGTTCCTGAAGACCGATCCGGCGCTCCGCTTCGACTGCCTCTCGAACCTCTCCGGCGTCGACTACCCGAAGCAGGGCCACATCCAGATCGTCTACCACCTCTTCTCGTACCCGCACCGGCACGCGTTCGTGCTGCGCGTGAACGCGCCGCGCGACAACCCGCAGGTGGCGACCGTCTCCGGCGTGTGGAGCCACGCCGATTGGCAGGAGCGCGAGGCGTTCGATCTCCTCGGCGTCACGTTCGACGGGCATCCCGATCTGCGCCGCATCCTCATGCCGGAGGACTGGCCCGGGCACCCGCTGCGCAAGGACTTCGTCGAGCCGGAGTCGTACCACGGCATTCCGACCTCGCGAGAGAGCCTGCTGAAGGCCTAGTCGGATGAGCCTCGCGGGATTCGAAGTCGAGGTCCAGCGCTCGAAGGACGACGGCGGGGTCGTCACCGAGGACATGACGCTGTCGATGGGGCCGCAGCATCCCTCGACGCACGGGGTGCTCCGCTTCGTCATCCGCGCCGACGGCGAGGTGATGAAGGAGGCGATCCCCGACATCGGGTACCTCCACCGCTCGATCGAGAAGATCGCCGAGAAGGTCGGCTGGCACGGCTTCATCCCATACACCGATCGCGTCGACTACGTGGCGGCCATGTTCTGCAACCACGGCTGGTCGTTCGCGTGCGAGCAGCTCGCGGGCATCGAGGTCCCGAAGCGCGCCGAGTACTGCCGCGTCATCGCCGACGAGCTCTGCCGCATCCACAGCCACCTCCTCTCCGTCGGCTCGATGGCGATGGACATCGGCGCCTTCACGCCGTTCACGCACGCCATCCGCGAGCGCGAGTACCTGAACGACCTCTTCGAGGAGCTGTGCGGGGCGCGCCTCACCTTCCACTACATGCGGATCGGCGGCGTCGGCTGGGACCTGCCGACCGGCTGGATCGACAAGCTCTCCCACTTCCTCGACCGCTTCGAGCCGCTCGTCGACGAGTACGACCGGCTGATCTCGTTCAACAAGATCTTCGTCGAGCGCCTGGCCGGCGTCGCGCCGGTCACCGCCGAGGAGGCGATCGACTTCAACCTCGTCGGTCCGAACCTGCGCGCCTCGGGCGTCCGCTACGACGTGCGGAAGGACGAGCCCTACTCGGTCTACCCGGAGCTCGAGTTCGACGTGCCGATCGGCACGGGCGAGAAGGGAATCGTCGGCGACTGCTTCGACCGCTACATCGTCCGCATGCGGGAGATGCGCGAGAGCTGCCGCATCCTGCGCCAGTGCATCACGCAGATCCCCGACGGTCCGGTGATCGCGAAGGTGCCGCGGAACCTGAAGCCGCCGGCCGGCGACGTCTACGTGCGGCTCGAGAGCGCACGCGGCGACATGGGCTGGTACGTCGTCTCCGACGGCACGGCGTTCCCCCACCGGTGCAAGATCCGCACGGGGTCGTTCTCGGCGATCAGCATCGTGCCCAAGATCAGCCGCAACCTCATGATCGCGGACCTGATCGCGGTGATCGCGAGCCTCGACCTCGTCGCCCCGGAGATCGATCGCTGATGGCGGACCTGGTCCAGAGCCTGTTCGCGGAGGCGACCTGGGTGCACTACCTGGTCGTCGCCCTCCTGTTCGGCGCGATCGTCGTCTTCGGCCTCGTGCTGCCGATCGCCGGCATCACCACCTGGGTCGAACGCCGGATCATGGGCCGGATGCAGAGCCGCATCGGGCCGAACCGCGTCGGGCCGGCCGGATTCCTGCAGTGGCTCGCCGACGGGATCAAGAACATGCTGAAGGAAGACATCGTGCCGACCGCGGCCGACGGGCCGCTCTTCCGCTTCGCGCCCTACGTCGTGATGGTGGGCTTCGTCGGCACGTTCGCCGTGCTCCCGTTCACGAGCGCGCTCATCATCGCGGATCTAAACGTCGGCATCCTCTACGTGACGGCCGTGACGGCGCTCGTCGTCGTCGGCATCCTCATGGCCGGGTGGGCGTCGAACAACAAGTGGTCGCTCCTGGGCGGCATCCGCTCGGCGGCGCAGATCGTGTCGTACGAAATTCCGGCCGGGCTCTCGATCTTCCCGATCGTCATGCTGACCGGCTCGCTCAGCATGCAGGAGATCATCAAGCTCCAGGGTTGGGCGCCGTGGTCGTGGAACCTCTTCGCGAACCCGTTCGCGTTCGTCGCCTTCTTCATCTTCTTCGTCTCGGCGCTCGCCGAGGGGAACCGCACGCCGTTCGACCTGCCGGAGGCCGAATCCGAGCTCGTCGCGGGCTTCGCGACGGAGTACTCGGGCATGCGGAACCTCCTCTTCTTCATGGCCGAGTGGGGGAACCTCTACGTCATCGGCGCGATCGTGACCACGCTCTTCCTCGGCGGCTGGCAGATCCCGTTCACG
>DATJZY010000142.1 GCA_035577985.1 Candidatus Eisenbacteria bacterium | reverse complement strand
GGCCGGCTTCACGTCGGCCTGCGCCGACGCCATGATCGTGCGGCTGCCGGGCTTCTTGCCCTTCTTCTTCGTGGTCACGAGGAAGTCGATGAAGGCGCCGAAGGCCGAATCCGCGGAGGTCGGGTTCGCGGGAACCACGGTGATGAGGTTCTTGGCGTTCTTCGACTTGAACTTGAACTTCTTCAGCGCACGCGGCGTACAGCCGGTGACGTTCGGGATGTTCAGCGCGCCACGGATCTTGAAGGTACAGCTTCCGTTCGCGGTTGCCACGCCGTCGGCGTCGCAGGTCGGGTCGCAATCCGTGCACGACACGGCCGAGCCGAGAAGATCCTCAGCCTCGTTCTGGAGGCCGATCAGGCAGTCGTTCGCGGGGTTCTCTTTGGCGCCGACGTAGTGCGCGCCGATCCCCAACCCCAGGACGCTGGCGAATGCCGTCAGGACCGCCAAGGTTCGTGTCGGACGAAGCGTCTTCCTCATGGTGCTGGCCCTCCTCCGGCCTAGTCGTGCGCGCCGCTCGGATGGTTACGAGAGTACGACACGTGGATCTTCGTGGGCGAAGTCGTTATCGCTAAAGGTTCGAGTGGTCAACCTGTCCGGGCGCGTAATGTGCCCGAAAGCACTGTGGGAACGCAGTGCTGCGCTGCGTTTAAGGGGTGTCCCCTACGACCGAGGTCTCGACGCGGTGCCGATCGCGACCGCCCACATGGTCCCGTCTCAGGGGACGCTCGTCGCGCGCAGACCCGTGAGCGCGTCCGGGTTGGCGGGCTCGATCGCGAGGGCGGCCTGGAAGTCCTTCCGTGCAAAATCGTACGCCTGTGGGCCGTAGAGGTAGTGGATCGCGCGACCCCGCTGGTAGTGGGTCTGCGCCGTCTCGGAGTGCGTGCGCAGCGGCGACACGATGCGTTCGAGCGCCGCCGCGATCCCGGGCGTGGCGACGGCCTCGATCGGCCCCGTCATGCCGTCGGGCATGCCCGGGGTGACGCCGTCGGAGACGAGCACGATTCCACCTCCGTCCAAGTACGCGATGCGCCAGCCCGGCACGTTCGCGATGCCCCGTGCGAGCTCGAGCCGCCCGGGAGACGGATGGTGCAGGATCGCCGCCGAGACGCCCCGACGGGCGGCGACGTCGGCGAAGGTGCGGGGATCGTCCAGCGCATGCTGCCAGTCGAGGTAGACGTCGTCGGGGTAGACCTGCAGGCGGCCGTCGAAGAAGACCGGTCGCCGCCGCCAGATGAGGTAGCCGCCGAGGAGATCGTCGTTGAACACGCGCGCCGTGGGGGCGTGCTCCATCAAGAAGTCGACGGCCCGCGACGGGAACAGCAGGCGCGACTCGCCGAGGCCGAAGGCGCGCGTCAGGACGGCGTCGGCGTAGAAGTCGCCCGTGACGATGCGCGCACCGAGCACGAGCGCGCCGAGCACGAGCACGCCATCCGCCACGATCCGGACGCCGCGCAGCGCGGTACCGCGAATCGCCAGCGGACCGAGACCGCTCCCGATGAGCGGCGCGACGCCGATGCCGAGCAGGGCCACGTTGCGGCGGGCGAGGAAAGCGAGGGTGGTGAACGCGATCGCGACCAGGGCGTGATCCAGCCGCAGCCGGCGCAGCGAGGCGAGCAACGCCGCGGCCGCGAGCACGAGGAGCGCGACGAACGCGGTGGCCGCGACCGGCGACAGCACGGCGAGGTTGGTGGCGCGATGCTCGACGATCGTGAACGACAGCAGCTTCTCGCCGCGGATCAGCGAGAAGAGCCAGAGCGGGTAGACGGCGCCTTCGACGCCGAACGGCGTCACGGTCTCGGCGACGACGCCGCCGGCGAGGGCGACGGCGAGGCGCCGGGTCTCGGCCGGCGCGCGCGCGCTCGCGGCGCGCCATCCGTCGGGCAGCAAGCGCGCGCGCGCGGCGAGCGCTCCGCCCAGGGCCGCCGCCGTCGGCACGAGGCCCAGCAGCGAGAGCGCATGGCAGTTCGCCCACACGACCTGCAGCACGACGATCAGCGCGACCGTGCGCCACCCGACGTTGCGATCGACGAGGAGGCTCACGGCGGCGACGCCGGCGAGCGTCACGGCTTCGGGGCGCACCGTGAAGCGCTCGACCGCGACCAGCGCCGACAGCAGGACCACCAGGGCGACCGCCCAGGGCGGCAGCGCGCGCCCGACGTTCCGCGCCAGGAGCGCGAACGCGGCGAGGAAGCCGGCACCCGCGAGCAGGCTCGCGCCGGCCGGCCCGGCCGCGACCCAGGCGCCGTACAGGAAGAGCTCGAAGAGCCATTGGCGGTTCAGCCACGGGGCTCCCGGGGCGGTGTAGGAGAACGGATCGGTGTGCGGGACGGCACCCGTCTCCCAGATCGTGCGACCGGTCGCGAGGTGCCACCACGTGTCCGGGTCGTCGAGGCGATGGATCTGCAGGAGCGCCGCGACGAGGAGCACCGCGCCGATCGCGATCGCGCCGGCGACGTCGCGGCGCCCGCCGCCCTCAGCCGGCCGCGCCGACGAACCAGCGATAGTAGGGGTTCGAGCCATCCTCGTCCAGGACGCGCTTCAAGAGCGGGTTCATCTCGTCGAGCTTGCCGGCGTACCAGAGCATGGCCGCGCGGTAGAAGGTGTGCAGGCGCTCGCGCTCGACGGCGATCGCGCGGTCGACGTCCTGGTTGCCACCCGCGACGACCGGGTCGGTCTTGAGCGCGAGCAGACGCCCCAGCACGTCGAGGAGGTCCTGGCGCCGCACGAGCGCCGCATGCTCGAGCCGGGGGCGATCGTCGGTGGTGGGCAGCCCGCCCGCGGCGAACGTCTCGAGACCCTGGCGATCGGTGAGGTAGGTCGCGAGAAACGCGACCGGATTCGCGATACCCACGTTCGCGAGCGCTTCCTGCACGCTCGGGATCATGAAGCGCTCGGCAATGGTCGCGATGTCGAGCCGCTGCGGCTCCATCGAGCCGACCAGCAGGGTCTCGTGCATCTCGGTCGACCAGAGCGTCACGTAGGGAAACACGTCGAGGAAGCTGCGCACGAGCGAGCGCGCGTCCGCGTCGGTCTGCTGCGCGAGCGGGAACCACTGCGCCATGATGCCGTTCGGCGCCAGGCGCGAGCGGCAGAGCTCGTAGAAGTCGCGCGAGTAGAGGTTCACGACGCCCGCGGCCGTGGGCGGCGGCGGCTCGAGCGTGATGACGTCGTAGGTCTCGTCGCTGCGCAGCAGCTCGTGCCGCCCGTCGCGGATGCGGAGGTCGATGCGAGGATCCTTCGCGACGTCGTTGTTGCCCTCGAAGCGGCCGACGGTTCGCACGACCGCGGGCAGCAGCTCGGCGCACACGCGGCGCTCGAGCCCCGGGTAGACGAGCGTCGTGCCGCACGTGATGCCGGTGCCGAGGCCGACGACGAGCACGCTCTTCGGCTCGCCCTGGTGGATCAGGAGCGGGATCAGCGTCTGCAACCGCATGTAGCGGCGCGACATGAGGCCGTCGTTCGAGTTCGAGACGCCCTGGATGTAGAGACGGCGGAAGTCCTTCGGCCGCCACGGCTCGACGACGACCGCGACCGTGCCTCCGGGTCCCTCCTCGTACGCGTCGAGCGTTCCGCTCCGGGTCGCGACCAGCAGGCGCGCCAGGTGGTCGCGCGGCACGGCGACCCCGGCGGCGATCGTCGCGGCGAGGACGAGCGCGCAGCCCGCGAGCGCGCGGCCCCGGTGTGCGGCACCGCGCACGACGGCGATGGCGCCCACCACCACGGCCGCTACGGCGAGGAGCGCGAGCGTCGTACGCAGGCCGAGGGCGGGGAGGACGACGAAGCCGGTCGCGAGCGTGCCCGCGATGCCGCCGACGGTGTTGATCGCGACCACGCTGCCGACGTCGCGCCCGACGTGCTCGGGCCCGCAGACCAGGCGCGCCGCCGCCGGAAAGGCGGCGCCCAGGAGCAGGGTCGGGATGAAGAGCAGCACGAGCGGCGCCCACAGCATCTGTCCGGCCACGGCGATCGGCAGCGAGCCGGTCGCACCCAAGAGCGTCGCATAGGTCTGTCCCTGCAGGCGCGGCAGCCACACGCCGAGCAGGGCGAACGACGCGAGCGCCGCGATGCCCGCGCCGGCCTCGAGCACGCCGAAGGCCGTCCACGGCTGGCGCACGCGGTCGGCAAAGCGCGCGTACACGGCGCTCCCGAGGACGAGCCCGGTCAAATAGACGGCGAGCACGAGCGCGAACGCGTAGGCTCGCGTGTTGACGAACTGGACGACGGCCTGCGACCAGACGACCTCGTAGCCGAGCGCGACGGCGCCCGCGACGGCGTAGAGGCCGAGCGCGAGCGGCGCTTCGATCGGCGCCGTGGCCGTCGCCGCGGGCGCGACCGTCGCGCGACCGGCGAGCCCACGCGCGACGACGGCGAGCAGGACGTTCGTCGCGGCGGCGGCGAGCCCCGCGCCCCGCACGCCGACCGCCGGCACGAGCACGAGCGGCGTCGCCAGCGCGCCGACGACGGCGCCCGCCGTGTTCGCGGCGTAGAGACGGCCGCTCGTGCCGCTCACGCGCTCCGCGGTCGGCGCCGCCGCGCGCACGAGGGCGGGAAGCGTGCCGCCCATCAGCGTTGCCGGGATCGCGATGATCACGAACGGCAGGAGCCAGGCGGCATGGCCGATCGTGCGCTCGAGCGCCACGTACGGGGGTGGCAGCGCGGCGAGCACGAGCGTCGTCGCCGCGCCGGTCACGGCGACCCCCAGCTCGAGCCCGGCGTAGAGCGCGAGGGGACGCGGGCTCCGATCGGCGCGGCGGCCGAGCCAGGCGCCGCCGAGCGCGAGCCCCGCAAAGAAGGCGCTCACGACCGTCGTCACCGCGTAGACGTCGACGCCGACGACGAGGCTCAGCTGCTTCGCCCACAGGATCTGGTAGACGAGCGCGGCCGTCCCCGAGCCGAAGAGGAGCAGGGCGAGCACGGCGCGCGACACGGCGGCATGGCTACCAGAAGGCCGACGGGCCCGAAACCGCAGGCGCATCCGAGGGCGGCATGCTTGACGCTTCGCGCGCGGCGCTGTTATGCCACCCGGCCCATGCGACGACTCACCGGGCTTCTCATCGTCGGGGTGCTGGTCGGCGTGGCTGGACGCGTCGGGGGGCAAGCGCCGGCGCCGGACGCCACGACGTACACGCCGCCGACGCAGACGACGACCGTGAAGGGAACGGCGCCGGCCCTCGAGGGCCGCTGGCTCCTCGTGAGCCGGCTCGCCATCGGCTCCGGACCGGGACGCGCGGTCGCGTCGCTGTGGACGTTCGCGCAGAAGGACGGGAAGCTCACGCTCGAGGAGCGCCTCGTCGTCTTCCCGCCGGCGGTGGCGCAGGCCATGGAGAAGGCCAACGCCTCGGGCGGCGGCACGTGGGACCCGACACCGGCCGAGATCGACCTGATCAGGAGCCAGTGGGACACGATGGGGCCCGAGGGGCGCGGCATCGCATCGATGACGAACGAGATCTTCTCCCCCGACGGCTTCGACGACGAGATCAAGAAGGAGCCCAAGACCAAGGACGCGCTCTGGATCGTGCGCCAGCTCTACGAGTTCTCCCCGGGCGGCGGACGGCCGATCAAGCAGGTGAACGTCGTCGCGGCGCTGAAGAAGGAGGGTGAGGTCTACACCGGCAACACGACCACGGTCGTGGTCGCGGCGGCGCCCTTCCCGATTCCGATCAAGTTCGAGGGGACGGTGCGCTTGATCCCGATCGGCGGCCAGGGTGGTGGATCGGGCGGCGGCTTTGTCGCGCGCGTGCTCGACTTCTTCAAGGGCTGCAACGCGAAGTAGCCGGCGTCAGGACTTCGGCCGCAGCATCTCGCGCACCTGCGGTTGCTCGCGCAGGATCTGCTCCGCAGTCGGCTGGGAGAGCTTGTAGAGCTCGAGCGGAAGCCCGCGGTGGAAGGGCGCCGCGACGAAGAAGTCCATGTTGCGCGCGGGCGGGATCGCCTGGATGCGCTCGGCGACGATGCCGTTCGCCGCGAGCTCCGCGAGCAGACGCTCGCGCTCGGGCGCAGCCGTATGGATGAGCAGGTAGGGCCGGAGGTCGGACAGGATGAAGGCGAGCGACGCCTTCCAGATCGGCACGTGCCAGCGCTCGAGGTCCGTCAGGTACAGCGAATAGGGACCACCATAGTATTCGATGTTCTCGGCCGGGCGCCCGATGTCCTCGGTGGTGATCACCACGGCGCGCTTCTCGAGCGTCGAGCGGACCGTCTCCTGCGCGCGCAGCATCTGGGGCTTCTGGAACGCCGCCCGCGACTCGAGGCCGTCGCTGGCGCGGGCGGCGGAGTATCCGACCAGCACGAGCGCCACGAGCGGTCCCATGAGCGTCGCCACGCGGCGGCGCGGCGCCATGGCCGCCGCCATCGCGCCGAGCGCGGTCGCGAGCGGCAGCATCCACCACAGGGTCGGGAGCGCCGTCTTCGCCGTCGCCTCGGTCGTCGGGGCGTTCACCGCCGCCAGCGCCGTCACCAGCCCGGCGACCGCGAGCACGACGGCCGCGATGCGTCCCTTGTCCTCGCCGAAGCGCCGCGCGATCCAGCGCAGTAGATCGACCGATCCGCAGACGCCTTCGGAGATGAGGAGCGGGATGAACGTATACACGCCGATGAAGTAGCGTCGGTCGGGACGGATCCACCCGCTGTAGAGCAGGAACGCGGCGCCGATGTACGGCAGCGCCACCAGAGCGAGGAGCGGCCGGCGGACGAGCGCGACCACCGCGCCCAGCCCCGCGAGCCCGAGGAGCCATTCGCCGTATGCGCTGATGAGGCCGAACCAGTACGCGGGCAGCGTGCGAGGGATGTTCTCGAGCTTGAGACCGCCGCCGTGGACCTGCGATACGGTCGTGCCGCGCCATCCCGGCGACGGATATCCGACACGCGCGCCCGGCAGCGCCGGCGGCGTGCTCGGCAGGAACTGCTGCAGCTCCATGCCCTGCGTCGGCCGCAGCGGATTGCCGGTCGCGATCGCGTTGAACACGAGCGTCGGCAGGAGTCCCAGCGTGACGCCGAGGACCGCCGCTCCGACGGATCGCAGCAGCGCGGGGCGCTTGCGCCGCCACTGCGACACGACGATCACCGTGGCCGGGATCAGATAGATGACGGCGTCGTTGCGGATGCTGGCGGCGAACCCGAGCGGAAGCCCCGCGAGCAGCAGCCGCCGGGCGTCGAGACTCCGTCCGCGCCGCGGCAGGAGCAGGAAGAGTCCCGTGAAGGCGAAGAGGTGCGCGGAGAGATCACGCGTCAGCGTGAGCGCCCACAGGTACATCATGGTCGGGCACATGACCATCAGCGCTGCGGCGATGAGGCCCTGCCACGCCGAGCCGAGGAGCCGCCACGCGAACGCGATCACGACCGCGAGGAAGAGGATGTAGACGGTGGGGTTCAGGAGGTGCGCGCCCATGTCGCCGAAGGCGGCGAGCCATCCGGCGAGCAGGAGCGGGAACCCGGGCGCGTAGCGGCAGTACATCCGCCCGGCGTCGAAGACGTACGTCTGCGCCAGCACGTCGGTCTGCCGGGGCATCAGCCGTCCGAGCGCGCGCGCCGGCTCCCAGTCGTGGAGGACCTTGCCGTGCAGGAGGTCGTGGGCGAACTGCAGGTAGCCGAACTGGTCGACGGCCAGGTACCACGTGATCTTCGTCTCGAGCATGCGCGCGGTCGTGACGAGGAAGATCGCCGCCGCCGCGAAGAAGCCCAACCGCAAGGCGAGCGCGGTGTAGTCACGCTCGACGACGGGCGCCGCGACCGGCGTGGTCGTCGCGGCGGCCGCCTGCCGTGCGGCGGCGCGACGCTCCGCACGTCGTCGATCGGCCCGGGACACGCGGGTTGCATACCAGGGGCTTCGCGGGTCGGCTAGGAAGCCGACTCGCGATACGGAACGCGAGGGTGGCGCGGTGGTGGATCGCGCGACCGGCATGCCGCGGCCGGCGAAGCCGGCGCGGCACGCGTGGTACGGACGACGGCTGCGCTCGCGCGCAATGTATCGCCCTCACCCACGCACGCTAGTTGGCCTGCCCACGAAGCGGTGCTACGGCGTGGACGGGTGAGCGTGCCGTTCTCCCCGCTCGTCGACCGATGGTTCACCGAGCGGTTCGGGACGCCCACGCCGGCGCAGGACGCGGGCTGGCCGCGCATCGCGGCAGGCGAGGACACGCTCATCGCCGCGCCCACCGGATCCGGCAAGACGCTCGCCGCCTTCCTGTGGTCGCTCGACCATCTCCTGCGGCTCGCGGCCGCCGGCGCGCTCGAGGACCGCACGCACGTCGTCTACGTCTCGCCACTGAAGGCGCTCGGCAACGACGTTCAGAAGAACCTCCTGGCGCCGCTCGCCGAGCTGCGGGCACGCGCCGACGCCGAGGGTGCCGTGCTGCCCGACGTCCGCGTGATGGTCCGCTCCGGCGACACGCCGGCGCACGAGCGGCAGGCGATGGTCCGCCGGCCGCCCCACATCCTCATCACGACGCCCGAGTCGCTCTACATCCTGCTCACCGCCGAGAAGAGCCGCCGCTTCCTCGCCGGCGCCGAGACGGTCATCGTCGACGAGATCCACGCCATCGCGCAGGACAAGCGCGGGGCGCACCTGGCGCTCTCGCTCGAGCGGCTGGACCTCCTGGCGGGACGCCGCCTGCAGCGCATCGGGCTCTCGGCGACGCAGCGCCCGATCGAGGAGGTGGGCCGCCTGCTCGTCGGCGCCGGCCGGCCGGCGCCCGCGATCGTCGACACCGGACACCGGCGCGAGCTCGACCTCTCGATCGAGCTTCCGGACTTCACGCTCGGGCCGATGGCGACGCACGAGCTGTGGGCGGCGATCTACGATCGCGTCGTGGCGCTCACGGCGTCGCATCGCACGACGATCGTGTTCGTCAACACGCGGCGCCTCGTCGAGCGCGTCGCGCACGCGCTCGAGGAACGCCTCGGGGCGGGACGCGTGGCCGCGCACCACGGCAGCATGGCGCGTCGCATCCGGCTCGAGGCCGAGGAGAAGTTGAAGGCCGGCGAGATCCCGGTCGTGGTCGCGACCGCGTCGCTCGAGCTCGGCATCGACGTCGGGGCGGTCGACCTGGTCGTGCACCTGGGTTCGGCGCGCGCGCTCGCGACGCTCATCCAGCGCGTCGGCCGCTCGGGCCACGCCCGTGGCGCGGTGCCCAAGGGCATCTTCTTCCCGCTCACGCGCGACGACCTCGTGCAGGCGGCGGCTGCGATTCGCGCCGTCCGGGCGGGCGAGCTCGACGTGCTCGCGGTGCCGCCCGGCGCGCGCGACATCCTGGCCCAGCAGTGCGTGGCGACGGTCGCGGCGGGCGAGATGACCGTCGACGAGATGCTGGCGCTCGCGCGCCGTGCCCATCCGTATCGCGACCTCGATCGCGCGGCGCTGGAGCCGATTCTCGACATGCTGTCCGAGGGTGTTTCGACTCGCCGCGGCCGCAAGACGGCCCTCCTGCACTGGGACCGCGTGCACGATCGCCTGCGCCCGCGCCGCGGCGCGCGCCTCGCCGCCATCACCGGCGGCGGCGCCATTCCCGACGTCGCCGACTACGACGTCGTCGAAGAGCCGGCGGGCCTCCTGGTCGGCAAGGTGAACGAGGACTTCGCCGTCGAGAGCATGCGCGGCGACATCTTCCTGCTCGGCAACAAATCGTGGCGCATCATCCGCGTGGAGGCGGGTCGCATGCGGGTCGAGGACGCGGCCGGCGCGCCGCCCACGATCCCGTTCTGGATGGGCGAGGCGCCGTCGCGCACGCGCGAGCTGTCGGTCGCGGTCGGCCGGCTGCGGGAAGAGGTCGCCGCCGATCCCGCGCGCGCGCCGGCGTGGCTCGAGCGCGACTGCGGTCTCTCGGCCGAGGGCGCGGCGCAGCTCGCGACCTACGTCGCCGAGGCGCAGGCTGCGCTCGGCGCGGTGGCGTCGCCGTCGACCGTCATCGCCGAGCGCTTCTTCGACGAGGCGGGCGGGCAGCAGCTCGTGATCCACGCGCCGTTCGGCGGTCGCATCAACCGGGCCTGGGGGCTCGCGCTCCGCAAGCGCTTCTGCGTCAGCTTCGACTTCGAGCTGCAGGCCGCGGCGACCGACGACGGCGTGCTGCTCTCGCTCGGACAGCAGCACAGCTTCCCCCTCGAGAGCGTGTTCGAGTTCCTGCGACCCGAGACGCTGCGCGACGACCTCGCGCAGGCGGCGCTCGCGTCGCCCATGTTCACGAACCGCTGGCGCTGGAACGCGACCCGCTCGCTCGCGCTCCTGCGCCATCAGGGCGGCAAGAAGGTGCCCATGCCCATCCAGCGCATGCGGGCCGAGGATCTGCTCGCCGCCGTCTTCCCCGAGCAGCTCGGCTGCCAGGACAATCGCGGCGCGGGGCCGATCGAGATCCCCGACCATCCGCTGGTCGCCGAGACGATGGACAACTGCCTCACCGAGGCGATGGACGTGGACGGCCTCGAAGCGGTGCTGGCGGCGATCCGTCGCGGCGAGATCAGCACGCGAGCGATCGACACCGTGGCGCCGTCGCCGATGACGCACGAGATCCTCAATTCGAACCCGTACACGTACCTCGACGACGCGCCGCTGGAGGAGCGGCGCGCGCGCGCCGTGTCGCTCCGCCAGACGATGCCCGACCTCGCCGGCGGGCTCGGCGCCCTCGATCCCGAGGCGATCGCCGAAGTCGAGCGCCAGGCCTGGCCGGTCGCGCGCGACCCCGACGAGCTGCACGACGTGCTGCAGACGATGGGGCTCCTCCCACGCCCGGACGTCGAGCACGCGGGATGGATCGAGCTCGCGCGGCGCCTCATCGGCGACGGGCGTGCGACCTGGGCCGTCGGTCTGGGACAGCCCGCGCTCGTCGCGACCGAGCGCATGGGGCTCGTACGGCTCGCGTTCGGGCCCGTGCGCTTCGAGCCGGCGGTGCAGGAGCCGCTCTTCGCGCGCCGGAGCGAGCGCACCGAGGAAGAGGCCCTGCGCGCGATCGCCGGCGGCTGGCTCGAGGCGGTGGGCCCGGTGACGGTCGGGTCGCTCGCGGAGCGGCTCGGGGTCGCGGGCTCGCGCATCGAGATCGGATTCGGGCAGCTCGAGCAGCAGGGCGTCGCGATGCGGGGCCGCTACCGTCCCGGCACGAGCGAGGAGGAGTGGTGCGATCGCGCGCTGCTGGCGCGCATCCATCGCCTGACGCTCGGACGCCTGCGGCGCGAGATCGAGCCGGTCACGGCCGCCGACTTCATGCGCTTCCTCTTCCGCTGGCAGCACGTGCACACGGGCACGCAGCTCCACGGACGCCAGGGCCTGCTCGAGGTCGTGGGCCAGCTCCAGGGCGTCGAGCTGCCGGCGCGCGCCTGGGAGGCGCAGATCTTTCCGGCCCGGATCGCGCGCTACGATCCCGACGACCTCGAGCACCTCTGCCTCGCCGGCGCCGTCGCCTGGGGACGGCTGCGCACCGACCTGCCGGGCGACGACGACGAGCCCGCGCCGCGTCGCGCGCGCACGCCGAACCGGGCGGCGCCGCTCGCATTCGTGCTGCGCGAGGATCTGCCCTGGCTGCTCGCGCCGCCGGCCGACGCTGGCGACCTCGCCGGCGACGCGCAGGTCGTGCACGACCTCCTCGTGCGCAACGGCGCCTCGTTCGTCGCCGACATCGCGCGCGGCGCCGGGCTCCTGCCGGCCGCGGTCGAGGAGGCCCTCTGGACCCTCGTCGCGCACGGCCTCGTCACGGGCGACGGCATCGCGGGGCTGCGCGCGCTCATCGAGAAACCCGAGGAGTCGCGCCGCACGCGGCGGCTGCACATGCTGCGCGGCGGGCGGGGGCGGCTCGTGCCGGCCGGACGGTGGGCGCTCCTGCGCGCCGGCGTCGAGGGCGCGCCGGAGAGCGACCCGCTGCGCTTCGCGCGGCAGTGGCTGCGTCGCTACGGCGTCGTCATGCGCGAGCTGCTCGCACGCGAGGCGCGGATGCCGCCCTGGTGGCAGCTCGTGCGCGCGCTGCGTACCCTCGAGGCACGCGGCGAGGTGCGCGGCGGGCGGTTCGTCGCCGGCATGGTGGGCGAGCAGTTCGCGCTCTCCGAGGCGGTCGAAGCGCTGCGCGCCGTGCGGCGTCGCGGCGGGGAGGGCGAGACCGTGCTCGTGGCGGCGGCCGATCCACTGAACCTCTCGGGCATCCTCGTCCCCGGCCCGCGCGTCGCGCCGGCCACCCGGGACGTGATCGCATTCCGCGACGGCGCCGTCGTCGAGGTGGGCGAGCTGGGCGCCGTGCGGAGTCGGCTCGGGCAACGCACGGCGCGCGCGTAGGCCCGATGGGTCCGGCGACGCTCGAGCTCGTGCCGTACGACCCGGCGTGGGCCGCCGCGTTTCGAGTCGGGGCGGAGCGGATCCGCGCCGTCCTCGGCGCCGTCGCGCTGCGCGTCGATCCGCGCGAGCTCTCGTAGCGGGTCGCGCCGGCTGCTATGGGCCCGCCCATGGCGGAGCCGGTCCGGATCATCGGCAGCTTCCTGTCCCCGTACGTGCGCAAGGTCCTCGTGTTTCTCCACGTGAAGGGCATCGCGTACGAGATCGATCCCATCATTCCGTTCATGGGCGACGACCGGTTCACGAGCCTGAGCCCGCTGCGGCGCATCCCGGTGCTGATCGACGACCGGGTGACGCTCTCCGACTCGTCGGTCATCTGCCAGTATCTCGAGGACCGACACCCGCAGCCCGCGCTCTACCCTCGCGACGTCGCCGCCCGTGCCCGCGCCCGCTGGCTCGAGGAGTTCGCCGACACCCGCATGGGCGACGTCTTCATCTGGCGGCTCTTCAACCAGGTGGCGATCCGTCCGTTCGTGTGGGGCGAGGAGACCGACACCGAGCTGGTGGCGAAGACGCTCGCCGAGGACGTGCCGCAGATCATGGCCTATCTCGAGTCCGAGCTGCCGGCGGACGGGTTCGCGTTCGGGGAGCTGTCGATCGCCGACGTCGCCCTCGCGTGCTTCTTCCGCAACGCCGCGTTCGCGCACTTCGCGATCGACGAGCGTCGATGGCCGAAGACGGCCGGGCTCGTGGAGCGTACGCTCGCGACCCCCGGCTTCCAGACCCTGAAGCCGATCGAGGATCGCATGATCCGGACGCCGCCGGCCAAGCACCGCGCCGTGCTGGCCGAGATGGGTGTCCGGCTGACACGCGAGACCTACGGCACCGCGACGCCCCGCCGCGGCGTCATGCAGACCTAGACCAACGACGACGCATCCCGGTGGAACTGTACCGAGGTGTTCCGCCGCACCGGGGAGCGCTGGGAGATCACCCAGACCCCACTGGTCGTTCACGCAGATCGCGAAAGCGTAGGTCCGCGCGGGTTCACCGCCCATCGGTACTAGGGGCCATCCCACATCTTATTCGGCGGGCTCACCCACCCAGGGGAGCGCACCCTCGACCGCGCGATGCAACCCTGCCGCAGGTGGAGGTGGCAAATGGATGTGCTCGACGCCCGGGTGGTGCGTGTGTTCTCGGAATTTCTCGTCCTGCGCGCCGGTGACGACGGCTGGGCGGTCATGCGACAGCTTCGGATCCACCAGACCGATCTCTTCGAGCTCGTGCCGCGTCTCGAAGCGGAGCTGGGCGTAGTGTTCTCCGACCCGCTCCTGTTCGGCGTGCGGACGTACGCCGACCTCGCGGTGCTCGCGCACCGGCTCGCGACCTTGCACGATCGCGTGCAGGAAGAGCCGCCGGTCCCGCCCCCGTTCGTGTGGACGCGGGCCGAGCGAAGCCCCGATCGCGCCGGTGCGGTCCTGCGCCGCAGCGGTCGTCTCACCGGCTACCTCGCCGGGACGATCGTCGACGACGCACGCACCGCCGGTCGCGGCGCGCGTCTCGAGGTCGTGTTGCGCTCGGGCGCGTCGGCGCGCGACGTGAGGTACGTCGATCGCGCGCTGGCACGCGCGCGACGCTACGGCGTGGTCGTCCAGATCTACCGGAGCGACGCGCCGCCCGGCGACGAGATCGGGGGCGCCGTCGCGCACGCTGGCGCGCAGCGCGCCTGACGACTCACTCCTGCCGCATCGCGCGCGCCACGAAGTGCGCGATGCGCGGCGAGCCGCCGCTCTCATCGCCCTCAGGCGACATCGAACACGAGGATCTCGGCCGGTCCGCTCGCGCGCACCGTGATCGCGGGCTCGCCCGTGACCGCCGCACCGTCGCCCGCGTCGAGGGGCGTACCGCCGAGCGCGACCGTGCCGCGCGCGACGTGGAGCCACGCGCGCCGGCCCGCGCCCTGCCGGTGGACGACCTCGTCGCCGGCGGCGAGCCGTCCGACGAGCAGGCGCGCGTCCTGGTGGATGTCGAGCGCGCCGTCGGGGGCGCCGGGCGCGACCACCACGCGCAGGCGTCCCTGCAGCTCCGCCGGATCGAACGCGCGCTGCGCGTAGCGGGGCGCGACCCCGCGCTCGGCCGGAACGACCCAGGTCTGCAGGAAGTGCACGGGCTCGACGTGCGAATGGTTGAACTCGCTGTGTGTGATTCCGGTGCCGGCGCTCATGATCTGCACCTCGCCCGGGGTGATGACCGAGCCCGAGCCCAGGCTGTCGCGGTGCTCGAGCGCGCCCTCGAGCACGTAGGTGATGATCTCCATGTCGCGATGGCCGTGGGTCGCGAAGCCCTGGCCCGGCTCGACGCGATCGTCGTTGATGACACGCAGCGTACCGAATCCCATGTGCCGCGCGTCGTGGTACTCCCCGAACGAGAAGGTGTGGCGGCTGTCGAGCCAGTCGATTCGCGTGCGACCGCGCTCGCTCGCTCGCCGGAGGACGACGCTCATGTGAAGAGCCCCCGGAAGGCCCGTCGATGGTGCCAGGCGACGATGAGCTCGAAGGCGCAGAAGACGAGCCCCGGAACGATCCCATCCGGCTCCAGGACGAGATGGAAGAGGACGATGTTCACGAGGATCGGCGCCAGCAGCACGAGCCCGAGCGGGACGAAGACGCCGGTCAGCACGAGCGCCCCGCCGACGACCTGGGTCGCCGCCACGAGCGTCATCATGTAACCCGAGCTGACGAGCGCTCCGATGAACGCGCCGGCCGGCCCTTTCATCTCCGGGTTCGGGAGGAAGTGGAGGAAGCCGTTTAGGCCGAAGACGACGAACCCGGCGCCGAGCAGAATCCGTGCGACGGTGGCGAGCCTGTTCATGCTCGCGGACTACCGGAACGTCGTAGCCATGAACAGAGGTCGGTCGCGAGAGCGACCAGGCTACGCAGCGTGCCGGTCGACCCACGCCTCGACGAGCTGGACGTCCGCGAAGCCGGGCAGGCGCCGGATCGTGCCGTCGATGCGGCGCGCAGCCTCGCGGCCCGGCGCGTCGCCGAAAAGGTGTTGCGCCAGGAAGCGCGTCTCCTCGCCCGGCGCGACGCCGCTGCCGACCGGATCCCAGAAGCGATCGACCAGAAAGCGCGCCACCCGTGCCGCGCCCGGGCGCGCGAGCCGTCGCTCGGCCTGCTTGAAGTAGAAGGCGAAGTGTCGCCCCTCGTCGCGCACGATGCGGGCGAGGAGGTCGGTCAGCACGGGATGGTCTTCGATCTCGACGAGCCGCTGGTAGCCCACCAGCGTCGAGAGCTCGTTGATCGCGCCCCACGTCATGTGCACGGCGACGAAGTCGGGCCAGGCGCGCGCGACGAGCCCGGTCGCGACCGACTCGGCACGCTGCGCGAAGGTGCTCGCACCGCGGCCGCGCTCGCGTGTCGGATGGCCGGCGGCGCCGAGGAAGCGGCGGAGCGCGCGGCCGTGGAACGTCTCCTCGTAGAGCCAGCAGGCGAGGAAGGTCGCGACCTCCGGCTCGTCGATCGCGCGCGTCTTCGCCAGCTCCCGCTCGTAGACGATCGTGTGGCTTTCGATGTCCTGCATGTAGCGCAGTGTCCGCACGGCGGCGGCCGAGAGCGGATGGCGCGCGACCTCGTCCCAGGCGATGCCGGCGAGGTCGAGCGCCCGCGAGTGGCCGACGTAGGTGTCGAGGTCGAGCACGTCCATCTCGCCTTCCCTACGGAGGGGAGGGCGGGGACGGATTGGTCGTCAGCGGTCGGTCTGACGGAAACGGATCGGCACTTGCACGGTGTCGTCGACCGGCACGCCGTTGCGGGTGGCCGGGATGAAGCGCCAGCGGGTGCGCACCGTCTCGACGGCCGAGTCGTCGAGCATCGCGTGGCCGGACGACTTCAAGACGAGGACGTTCGTCGGCTGGCCGTTCGCGGCGACGAAGACGCGCAGGAGCACCTCGCCCGTGAGCCCGAGCTGTCGCGCGGCGACCGGGTAGGGCGGGAGCGGGTTCACGCCGTAGCCGGGGCTCGCGGCGTTGAACCCCGTGCCGCCGCCCGTGCCGGTCCCGCCACCCCCGGGTGTCGTCGCCGATCCGGTGCCGCCCGCGGCAGGCGCCCCGATGCTCGGCGACGCCGTGTCGGCCGTGCTCTCGGCCGGCTTCGCCGCCGGCCTCGGCTTTGCGAGCGGCTTCGGTCGCGCGACCGGTGAGGGAACGGGCTTCGGTTGCGGGACTTCCGCGGGGACGGAAGTCGGTTCCGGCGCAGCAGCCGGCGGTGGCGACGGCGGCACCTCGCGAGCCCCGCCGCCTCCGCCGCCGCCCGACCCGGACACGAGCGAGATGGGAATGACGAGCGGCGGCGTCCGGATCTCCTGCGAGCGCAGGAGGGCGACCGCGACCACGATCACCGCCACGTGCGCGAGGGCGGACGCCCCGAAGGCGACCGCCATGCGCGCGCGCCTGCCTGCGGGCGGCTCGGGCGGCTGCATCTCCACCGGCGACGAGAGTAGGCGCCGGTTCGACGCGATCGCAAACCCGTCGCTCATGACGTGAAGGGCATCAGAAGAAGATCTTGAGCCCGGCGCGGACGTTGAACGGGTTGCCGGGGGTGAAGTGGATGCCTTCGGGCGGATCGATGCCCGTCTTGCCGGGCTTGCTGAAGCACGGCGCGTTCGGGTTGGTCGACTGCTCCTGGCCGCGCACGCACGACGTGTCGGCGAACTGCGCTTCGCGCCAGTCCGTATCGGTGAGGTTCAGGAGCTGCAGCGACAGCTCGACGTTCCGCCAGCGGTAGCGGGCGATCAGGTCGAGCAGGAAATAGCCGCGCGCGACGAGCGTACGTTGCTCGTTGGCGGGGCGATCGTCGAGGTAGCGCGCGCGGAGA
>DATJZY010000141.1 GCA_035577985.1 Candidatus Eisenbacteria bacterium | reverse complement strand
GGATCGGGTCATTTCGCCGGCCCCTTCTCGAGATGGCCGCCGAACTCGAAGCGCATGGCGGAGAGGAGCTTGTCCTGGAAGTCCGCCTCGCCGCGCGAGCTGAAGCGCTGGTAGAGCGCAGTCGAGAGGACGGGCACGGGGACGGCTTCGTCGATGGCGGCCTTGATCGTCCACCGTCCTTCGCCCGAGTCCGACACCTGGCCGGCGAAGCCCGCGAGGGCCGGGTCCTTCACCAGGGCGGCCGCCGTCAGGTCGAGCAGCCACGACGCGATCACGCTGCCGCGCCGCCACACCTCGGCAACGTCCCGCAGATTGAGATCGTACTGATAGTGCTCGGGATCGCGCAGTGGCGTCGTCTCGGCGTCGATCGCGTGCTGCTGCTTGCCGACGTTGGCGTCGCGCAGGACCCCGAGCCCCTCTGCATAGGCCGCCATGACGCCGTACTCGATGCCGTTGTGCACCATCTTCACGAAGTGCCCCGCCCCGTTCGGCCCACAGTGGAGGTAGCCCTCCTCCGCCGTGCCGCCGAGCTTCTCGCGTCCGGGTGTGCGCGGGATGTCGCCCACCCCGGGCGCGAGCGTCTTGAAGATGGGATCGAGCCGCTGCACGGCGGCCGCCGGGCCGCCGATCATCATGCAGTAGCCGCGCTCGAGCCCCCACACGCCGCCGCTCGTCCCCACGTCGACGTAGTGGATCTGCTTCGGCGCGAGCTCCTTGGCGCGCCGGAGGTCGTCGACGTAGTAGGAGTTGCCGCCGTCGATGAGGATGTCTCCCGCTTCGAGGTGCGGCACGAGGTCGGCGATCGTCTCGTCGACGACGGCCGCCGGCACCATGAGCCACACGGCGCGCGGCTTCGCGAGCTTCTTCGCGAGCTCGGCGAGTGACGCCGCGCCGATCGCGCGCTCCTTCGCGAGGTCGCCGACCGCCTTCGTCGAGCGATCGAACACCACGCACTCGTGGCCGTCCTTCAGCAGCCGCCGCACCATGTTGGCGCCCATGCGGCCGAGACCGATCATTCCGAGTTGCATCTGCGTGTCCTTTCCCGGCGACGGCGGCGCCGTCCGCGGCGCCGTCGCCCTGCCGCCTCCGCTAGCACCACGACCGCGCCGGCGACAAGACGGTGCGTGTCGCGGTGGATTGACACGGACGGGCTCTCTGGGCGAGAGGCTGCTGCGTATGCCGCCCGACGACCAGCAGCAGGGCAACGGCACGCTGATCGTAGCGACCCTGCTGATCTTGGGTCTGACCTTTGCGAGCTACTGGATCCAGTCCGCGGTATCGGAGTCCGGCGATCGCTCGTTCATCGTGTGGTTCGTCGCGGCCGTCATCGCCGTCCTTGCCGTCGGGTTCCTGTACTACGTGCGCGGGGGCCGGGGAGGCACGACGCCCCGATGAGGGGAGCCGGCGCAGCCGCGCTGCTCGCGATCATTGGTGCCGCCGCGGTCGCCATCGCGGGCGACGACACGACGCGCACCTCGAGCATCTTCGCGCCCGTCTCCGCCCCCGCCGACGCCGTCGTCACGGCCGCCATGCTGGTGCTGGCGATCACGGCCGGCATCTTCGTGGTCGTGGGCAGCCTCCTCACCTACGGCGTCGTGCGCTTCCGTCAGCCGCCGGACGACGACGGCAGCGAGCCGCCACAGGTGTACGGGAGCGAGCAGATCGAGCTCGCGTGGACGGTGATCCCGATCCTCATCGTGGTCGTGCTGTGCCTGGTCACCGCGCGCACCGTGTACGACGTCCAGGGCGCGACCAGGCCTCCCGGCGCGGTCGACGTCACCGTGGTCGGGCACCAGTGGTGGTGGGAGATCCGCTACCCTGCCCTCGGCATCGTGACGGCGAACGAGCTGCACGTGCCCGTGAGCGACCCCGCCAACCGTACTCCCACGTTCCTCGCGCTAGAATCCGCGGACGTGGCGCACAGCTTCTGGGTGCCGCGGCTCGCGGGCAAGACCGACGTCATCCCGAACCGCCGCAACACCATGTGGATCGAGCCGCGCGAGACGGGGCTCTTCCTCGGCCAGTGCGCCGAGTACTGCGGGACGCAGCACGCCCACATGCTGCTGCGGGTCTACGTGCATCCGCGTGCCGAGTTCGACGCCTGGGTCGCGCGGCAGCGCGAGCCCGCGGTCGCCGACGCATCGGGGGCGGCCGGCCGTCACGTGTTCGAGACGACCGCCTGCATCAACTGCCACACGGTGCGCGGTACCGTCGCGACCGGGCGCTTCGGGCCCGACCTCACGCACTTGATGAGCCGCGACACGCTGGTCGCCGGCGCCGCCCCCATGACGCCCGAGGCGCTGCGCGACTGGATCGCGAACCCCGACCACGTGAAGCCCGGCGCCCTCATGCCGGCGATGCAGCTCGGCGCGACGGAGCTGGACCAGCTCGTCGCCTATCTGGTGACGCTCCGCTAGCCCCCGAGGTCGACCGTGGCCGTACTCGATCCCACCATCGCCGCCGTGCACCGGGACGCCGACCGGCCGTCGGTCCTGGCGATCCTCCACGACTGGGTGGTGACGGTCGACCACAAGCGCCTCGGGCTCATGTACATCGCGTCCGGGCTCGTCTTCTTCCTCGTCGCCGGATCCGAGGCGGCGATCATGCGCATCCAGCTCGCGCTGCCGAACAACCACTTCGTCTCGCCGCAGGTCTTCAATCGCATGATGACCCTGCACGGCACGACGATGGTGTTCTTCGTCGGCATGCCGATCCTGCTCGGCTTCGCGAACTACCTCGTGCCGCTCATGGTCGGGGCGCGCGACATGGCGTTCCCGCGCCTGAACGCCTTCTCCTTCTGGATGTCGCTCTTCGGCGCCTGCCTGCTCTACTTCAGCTTCCTCGGCGCCGAGGGCCTGTACGGCGGTGGCACGGCGCCCGACGTCGGCTGGTTCGCGTACGCGCCCCTCACGGCGCGCGCCTTCTCGCGCGGCAACAGCACCGACTACTGGACGCTCAGCCTCCTCGTCTCGGGCATCGGCTCGATCGGCACGGCCGTGAACCTGCTCGCGACCACGCTCTGCCTGCGCTGCCCCGGCATGACGCTCGGGAAGATGCCGCTCTTCGTCTGGCTGAATTTCGTAGTCGCCTGCATGATCCTCATCGTGATCTCGCCGCTCACCGCGGCGCAGATCATGCTGACCCTCGACCGCTTCCTCGGCGCGCACTTCTTCGACACGCAGGCGGGCGGCTCGGCCGTCCTCTGGCAGCACTTCTTCTGGATCTTCGGCCACCCGGAGGTCTACGTGCTGATCCTGCCGGGCTTCGCGTTCGCCTCCGAGATCATCCCGGTCTTCTCCCGCAAGGTGATCTTCGGCTACCCGTTCATGGTCGCGGCGTCGGTGTCGATCGGCTTCATCAGCCTGGGCGTATGGGCGCACCACATGTTCACGGTCGGCATGACCCCGGCGGGCAACACGTTCTTCGCCGTCTCGACCATGATCGTCGGGGTGCCGACGGGCATCAAGGTGTTCAACTGGCTCGCCACCATCTGGGGCGGCAAGATCCGCTTCGCGACGCCGATGCTGTTCTGCATCGGGTTCCTCTTCCAGTTCCTGTGCGCGGGCCTGACCGGGATCATGCTCTCGGTCGCGCCGTTCGACTGGCAGCTCTCCGACTCGTACTTCGTCGTCGCGCACTTCCACTACGTCCTCATCGGCGGCCTCCTCTTCACGATCTTCGGCGCGATCTACTACTGGTTCCCGAAGGCGACGGGACGGCGGCTCGACGAGACGCTCGGGCGCTGGCACTTCTGGCTCTTCGTCGTCGGCTTCAACCTGACCTTCGCGCCGCTGCACTTCGCGGGCATGATCGGGATGCCGCGGCGGATCTACACCTACCAGCCCGGACGCGGGTTCGAGCTCTGGAACCAGCTCGCGAGCGCGGGCGTCGTGTTCCAGGCGGCGGCGATCGTCTTCTTCCTGTGGAACGTCGTCCGCTCGCTCGTGCGCGGCGCGCCCGCCGGTGCCGATCCGTGGGACGCCTGGACGCTCGAGTGGTCGACGAGCTCGCCGCCGCCGCCCTACAACTTCGAGACGCTCCCCGTCGTGCGCAGCCGGCGGCCGCTCTGGGATCTCAAGCACCCCGACGATCCCGACTGGAGGTACGAGTGAGCGCGCCGAGCGCGATCGCCGGGACGCCGGCGTGGACGCTGCCCGCTCGCGGCCGGGTGGGCATCGGCGGGCTCATCCTCGCCGAGTCGGCCGTGTTCGCGATCTTCGTCGCCGCGTACGTCTTCTACGTGGGCAAGAGCCTCTCGGGTCCGACGCCCAAGGAGGTGCTCGACCTGCCGGTCGTGGTCTCGATCCTCCTGTGGTCGAGCAGCCTGACGATCCACGTCGCCGTGCGCGCGCTCCGCGGCGGCGCCGTCCAGTCGTTCACGCTCTGGTGGCTGGTGACGATCCTCCTGGGCGCGGCCTTCCTCGCGGGAACCGGCGCGGAGTGGCATCGCCTCATCTACCAGGACGGCCTCACGATCCGCACGAACCTCTTCGGCACCACCTTCTACTCGCTGGTCGGCCTGCACGCCGCGCACGTGATCGTCGGGCTCGTGCTCCTGACGATCGTGCTGATCCTCGCCCTCGGCGGGCACGTGACGCGCGCTCACGCCGAGCGTGCCGATACGCTGTCGCTCTACTGGCACTTCGTCGACGCCGTGTGGCTGGTCGTGTTCCTCGTCGTCTACGTGGGAGCGCGCTGATGGCGAGCGGCGGACCCGGCTCGATCCACGCTCCCGCACCGACCGCGGCGCCGCTGGTGACGGCCTTCGGTGTGACGCTGCTCCTCGCCGGCCTGGTGACCAGCGCGATCGTCAGCGTCGTCGGCGTCGTCGCCTTCGTCGTCGGCGCCGTCGGCTGGTTCCGCGAGGTCCTTCCGCGCGAGCACGAGGAAGAGGTGGCGCTCGAGCCGGCGGCGGCGATCGCCCCGTCGCCACACGCCGTGCAGCGTCTCGCGGCCGGGACGGCGCGGCATCGCGCGCGACTGCCGGTCGAAGTCTATCCCTACTCGGCGGGGATCAAGGGGGGCATCGCCGGGGGCATCGCGATGGCCGCGCTCGCCGTCGTGCACGGGCTCCTCGCGCACCGCAGCCCCTGGTACACGATCAACCTCCTCGCCGCCGCCGGCTCGTCGGCCATGACGAACGCGCCCGAGGCGGCGCTCTCGCAGTTCGACGCCCAGGCGCTCCTGCTCGCGTTCGCGATCCACGCCGTGCTCTCCGTCCTGGTGGGCCTCCTCTACGGCGCCCTGTTGCCCATGTTCCCGTGGCACCCGGCCTTCTGGGGCGGGCTCGTCGCGCCACTCATGTGGACGGGGCTCATCGCGGCGGCGCTCGACGTCGTCAATCCCGCCCTCAACGCGCGCATCGAGTGGGGATGGTTCGTCGCGACGCAGATCGCCTTCGGTCTCGTCGCCGGCCTCGTGGTCGCGCGCTCGTCGCGCATCGCGACCTTCCAGCACGCGCCGCTCGCCGTGCGCAGCGGCATCGAGACGCAGGACGACCGATGAGGCGCGCGCGCGCGCTGCTCAGCCTCTGCGCGGTGCTTGCGTTCGGCGCCGGTTGCGACCAGATGCCGGGACGCCCGCAACGCGCGGACCGGCCGGTCCGGCCGTCGAAGGTGATGGACTTCGCGACCCTCTACGGCGAGAGCTGCGCCGGCTGCCACGGCGACGAGCGACGCCCGGGCGCGGCGGTCGCGCTCGCCGATCCGGTGTACCTGGCGCTCGCGGACGACGCGACGTTGCGGCGCGTGACCGCCGGCGGCGTGCCGGGAACCGCCATGCCCGGCTTCGCGCGACGGGCCGGCGGATCGCTCACCGACGAGCAGGTCGACGTGATCGTGCGCGAGATGCGAAGCCGCTGGGGTCGCCCCGGCGCGCTCGAGGGCACCTCGCCGCCGCCGTACGCGGCGCCGGCGGGCGATGCGGTCCGGGGCGCGATCGCCTACGCCGCACGCTGCGCCGCGTGCCACGGGCCCGCCGGCGCGGGCGGCGAGCACGGCGGCTCGATCGTCGACGGCTCGTACCTGGCGCTGGTCAGCGACCAGGGCCTGCGCACGACGATCCTGGTCGGCCGGCCGGCGCTCGGTATGCCCGATTGGCGCGGTGATCGGACGAAGACCCCGATGAGCCCGCAGGAGATCGCCGACGTGGTGGCATGGCTCGTCCAGAAGCGGGCGAAGACGCCGGGCCAGCCGTATCCGACGCAGGAGCGCACCGATGGCTGAGACCCCTCCCCTCGCACCGGTGTCGCGGCGTGGCTTCCTGGTCGCGCTGGGCCTGGCGCTGAACGCGGTCGCGGCGACCCTCTTCGCGATCCCCATCGTCGGCTATCTCTTCGCGCCCGCGCGGCGGATCGCCGAGCAGGCGTGGATCCCGCTCGGGCCGCTGGCGGACTTCCCGGAGCGTCAGACCCGGCTCGCGACCTACCGCAATCCCTTCGTGCAGGCATGGGACGGCGAGACCGCGAACGTGCCGTGCTGGGTCCGCCGGATCGCGGGCGACACGTTCCAGGTGTTCGCCATCAACTGCGCGCACCTCGGCTGTCCGGTGCGGTGGTTCCCCGAGTCCGGCCTCTTCATGTGTCCCTGCCACGGCGGCGTGTACTACGAGGACGGAACGCGCGCTTCGGGCCCGCCGCCGCGCGGGCTCTACGAGTACACGTACAAGATCGAGGGCGGGCAGCTCTGGGTGCGCGGCGGAGAGCTCCCGACCCTCTCGCAACCGGTATGAAGACGCGGCTTCGGGCGATCGCCGACTGGATCGACACGCGCACGGGGCTCGTGTCCTTCCTCGCCGAGACGGCGGGGCACCGCGTGCCGCGCAACACGGCGAGCTGGTGGTACGTGTTCGGCAGCGCGACGCTGGTCGCGTTCGTGCTGCAGGTGGTGACGGGGATCGGGCTCGCCACGATCTACGCGCCGTCGGCGAACGACGCGTGGGCGAGCCTCCAGGCGCTCGACTACGACGTTCCGCTCGGATGGTTCCTGCGCGCCCTGCACGGCTGGGGATCGAACTTCATGGTCGCGCTGGTCGTCGTGCACATGATCCAGGTCTTCCTGTTCGGCGCGTACAAGTACCCGCGCGAGCTCACCTGGACGGTGGGCGTCTTCCTGCTGCTCGTGACGCTCGGGATGGCGTTCACCGGCCAGATCATGCGCTTCGACCAGGACGCGTACTGGGGGCTCGGGATCGGCGCGGCGATCATGGGGCGCGTGCCGGTCCTGGGGCCGTACCTCGTGCACCTGCTGCTCGGCGGCCCGATCATCGCCGGCGCGACGCTGTCGCGCTTCTTCACGCTGCACGTGTTCGTCGTGCCGGGGCTCCTGATCGCGCTCGTGGGAGTGCACCTGCTCATGGTGCTGCGCCTCGGCATCAACGAGTGGCCGATGCCCGGACGGCTCGTCCGTCGCGACACGTATCGCGCCGAGTACGAAGCGCTGGTCGCGGCCGACGGCGTGCCGTTCTTCCCGGACGCGGCCAAGCGCGACCTCGTCTTCGGCGGCTTCGTCATCCTCCTGCTCGTGGCGTGCGCGGCGATCTTCGGACCGATCGGCCCCGGTGGCCAGCCCGATCCGACCATCATCGCGACCGAGCCCGCGCCCGACTTCTTCTTCCTGTGGATCTACGCGGCGCTGGCCCTGCTGCCCGCGAACCTCGAGACGCCGCTCCTCCTGACCGCGCCGGTAGTGGGGATCGCGATCCTCCTCGCCCTGCCGTACGTGTCCGGCACCGGGGAGAAGAGCTGGCGCCGGCGGCCGTTCGCCGTCCTCGTCGTGGCAATGGCGCTGCTCACGATCGGGACGCTCACGTACCTCGGCACGTTCGCGCCGTGGTCGCCGGTGATGGACGCGTGGAGCTCGCTGCCGACGCCGGCCGCGTACCTGCAGAGGCGCTCGCCGCTCGAGCTGCAGGGCGCGCTCCTCGTCCAGGAGAAGCAATGCCGCAATTGCCACAGTCTCGGCGGCGAGGGCGGCCTGCGCGGTCCCGCGCTCGACGACGTCGCGACGCGCCTCACGCACGACCAACTGATCCGCCAGGTCCTCCAGGGCGGCGGAGAGATGCCAGCCTATGGCAAGAACCTGAGCCCGCCGGAGGTGACCGCGCTCGTGGCCTTCCTCGCGACGCTCCACCCGGCCGGCCAAGTGCCGGCGCGCGACGCCAGTGCACGCACCAATCCCTAGGACCGAGGCGGCACCGCCGCTCGATGCGCGGGCGATCGCCAGCGCGTGGACGATCGAGCCCGGGCTCGTCCTCGCGCTCGCGCTGGCCGCGCTCGTCTACGCGCGCGGCTGGCGCCGCCTGCGGGCCGGGCGAGCCGGCCGCGCCCCAGCGTGGCGCCTCGTCGCCTTCGTCTCCGGGCTCGGCGCCCTCTTCGTCGCGCTGGCCTCGCCGCTCGACACGTTCGCCGACCGCTCGCTCGCCGTCCACATGGCGCAGCACCTCGTGCTGCTGGTGATCGTCCCACCGCTGCTGCTGGCGGGCGCGCCCATCGCGCCGATCCTGCACTCACTCCCCGCCGGCCGCGCGCGGGCGCGCGCCGGCCTCGTCGCCGCGCGCCTCGGCGACGTCGTCGGGCACCCGCTCGTGTGCCTCGTCGCGTTCTCGCTCGCGGTCTGGTGCTGGCACGTCCCCGCCGCCTTCGAGCTCGCGCTGCGGAGTCGCGCCTGGCACGTCGCCGAGCACGCGACGTTCCTCGCGGCCGGCCTCCTCTTCTGGTCGCCCGTCGTCGCTCCGTGGCCCACGCGCCCGCACTGGCCGCGCTGGACGATGGTTCCCTACCTCCTCGTGGCCGACCTCCAGAACACCGCCCTCGCCGCCATCCTCATCTTCTCCGACCGGATCCTCTACTCGACCTACGGCACCACTCCCGATGCCCTCCGCGACCAGGTGACCGCCGGCCTCCTCATGTGGGTCCCGATGTCGATCGCCTACCTGGTCCCCGCCGCCACGATAACGTACCGCCTTCTCTCTCCCCCAACCATCAGCTCGCGCCGCGCCATCGCCGCCTCCACGATCTCGTAGCGCGGTGCGACCCTGCGTGCCGCGAAGTCGGCGCGGCGGACGGGAGCGGGGTGCCGGCGATCTCCGCAGCGCGGTGGGTTGCGGGGCGGGTGCGGGGGATGCGCGAGGACCGTGAGCCGGCAC
>DATJZY010000140.1 GCA_035577985.1 Candidatus Eisenbacteria bacterium | reverse complement strand
CAGTGCCCCTCGGCCGCTTCCCACTGCCGGAAGGCGAACCAGATCCACAGCACGACGACGTGCGCGCCGACGAGGAGCGGCCCCACGAGCGCCAGCGTGCCCGTGAGCACGTACTCCACCGGGTGCATGTAGTGCCCGGTGATCGCCCATGGCGTCACGATGCGATGGTGCCAGCCGTGCACGCGCTTGTAGAGCCAGCGCGTGTGCATGCCGCGATGGAACCAGTAGTAGAGGAAGTCGTCGAGGTAGACGAAGAAGACGAGCTGCGCCGCGATCACCCACCATCCCGGCAGCGGCCCGGCGTGCACGCCGCTCGTGCGCAGGAGCGGCCACGACAGGACGGTCGCGATCGCGAGACAGCCGTTGTTCACGATCCACGTGCCGATCGACGCCGCCACGAGCTGCTGCTCGCGCGGCGGGCGGCTCTGCAGGCGGTACGGCCGCGCCCACGCCGGATCGCGCCACGCGATGTACGTGAGCGGCCCCGCGAAGGCCGCGAAGGCGACGAGGCTCGCGACGATGCTGCCCATCGGGAACGACCAGAAGAGCGGGTCGCGATAGGTCTCGAGGACGCTCGCCACGGGCGGACCATACCGCGTTCGCGCCCCGTCGTGCGACTGCGACGGCGCTAGGAGCCCCAGAGAGCGTCGCGCAATCCGGAGGAGCGGACGAGCCGGCGTTCGACGGCGGCGCGAACCACGAGGTCGTCGCCCCACACCAGCACCGACGACCGGGCGCGCGTGATCGCCGTGTAGAGCAGCTCCCGCGTCAGCAGCCGCGAGTCCTCCGGCGGCAGGACGAGCACGACCCGGTCGAACTCCGAGCCCTGGCTCTTGTGGATCGTCATGGCGTACGTCGTCTCGTGCGGCGGCAGGCGCAGCGGGGGAATGCGGCGCAGCGTGCCCGCTTCGCCTTCGAAGAAGACGCGCAGCCGGCCGCCGGCATCCGGGTCGGGGAGCGCGATCCCCACGTCGCCGTTGAAGAGGCGGAGGGCGTAGTCGTTCTCGGTCACCAGGACCGGACGACCCGGGTACCATTCGCCATGCGCACCGAGACGCTCGACGACGAGTCGGTTCAAGGTTTCCGCACCGCGCGGACCCCTGCGGTGCGCACACAGCACGCGGAAGCCGCGGAAGGCGGCGAAGATCTCGGCCGGCGGCGCACCCGCCGCGACCCGCGCGAGATGATCGCGGTATCCTTCGACGGCGGTCGCCACCAGCTCGCGATCCGGCCCGTCGGCCCGCACGACGTCCGGCGTGGAGGCTGCGTCGAGGAGCGCCATCGCGCGCTCCGCGTCGCCGCGGTTGACCGCGTCCGCGAGCCGGCCGATGCCACTGTCGCCGGCGAAGCGATAGCTCCGCGACAGCAGGACGACGCAGTCGGCGAGCGGCGTGCCATCACGCGCGCCGGCTGGAAGCGACGAGCCGACCAGTCCCTCGATGCGCGCGCGGAATGCGTGCGAGAAGCCCGGGGCCGGGCCGCAGAGGTCGCCCAGCACCGCGCCGGCCTCGACCGACGCGAGCTGGTCGCGATCTCCGAGGAGCACCAGGCGTGCGGCGTCGGGCAACGCGCCGACGATCCGCGCCATGAGGGCGAGGTCCACCATCGACGCCTCGTCGACCACGAGCACGTCGAGCGGGAGCGGGTTCGCCGGTCCGTGTCGAAAGGTCGCCGATTCCGGGCGGGCCCCGAGCAGGCGGTGGATCGTGCGCGCGTCGTCGGGAATGCGGGCATGGACCGCGTCGTCGACCGGCAACGAGGCGCGCGCCGCACGGATCGCCTCCTGCATGCGTGCCGCGGCCTTGCCGGTGGGCGCCGCGAGACCGATCCGCAGCGGCTGGGCCGATTGACTCGCGAGCAGCGCCAGCATGCGGACCACGGTGGTCGTCTTGCCGGTCCCGGGTCCGCCCGACACGACCGACAGCGAGCGCAGCACGGCGGCGACCGCAGCAACGCGTTGCCAGTCGGGCCCGGGCTCGCCCGTCGGCGGAAACAGGCGCGCGGCGTCGGCGCGCAGGCGCGCCTCGTCGATCGCATGCACCCGCGTCGCCCGGGCGCGGATCGCCTCCGCGAGGGCACGCTCGTAGCGCCAGTAGCGCTGCAGATAGAGCCGCCCCTGCTCGTCGAGCATCAGGGGCCGATCGGGGCCGACCAGTGGGGACCTCTCGAGCGCCGCGCGCCACCGCGCGAGCGACGGGGCGACGACCGGCGGCCCGGCCTCGGGATCGTCGTCCTCCGCGGGCAGCACGACGCGGCCGGCCAGCGCGGCGAGATCGGCGCAGACGTGCCCGCGGTCGACGCGCTGGCTCGTGAGAGCCGCGGCGAGCACGATCTCGTCGGCGTCGGACCCGCCGATGCGAGCCAGGAAGCGCGCGAACTGGACGTCGAGGTCGGAGAGCGCGCCGCGATCCCGGAAGCCGTCGAGCCGGTCGAGGAGTGCCGTCATGATGCCTCGCCCCGGACGCAACCGTCGAGCAGCTCGATCACGCGCCGGCTCGGGCGGTCCGCGTAGACGCCGAAGGCGCTCCCGCGCGACGGCTCCATGCCGCGGAGGAAGAGGTAGCGCACGCCGCCCATGTGGCGATCGTAGTCGTAGTCCCGCACGCGCCGAGCGAGGTGACGATGTACGGCGAGTGTGTACAGGAGGTACTGGAGCCAGTACTGCTCGGCCGCGACGACCCGCACCAGCGCCGGCGCGGCGTAGGGCTCCGTGCGCTCACCGAGCCAGTTCGATTTGTAGTCGACCACGAAGTACCGCCCTCCGTGCTCGAACACGCAATCGATGAACCCCCGCAGGAAGCCACGCAGGGTCGCGACCTCCAGACGCACGGCGGCCTCGCGGAACGCCCCGCCGGCGAAGCCGGCGGCGGCGAGCCCACGTCCGAGCACGCCCACGTCGAACCCGGCGGTGGGATAGTAGAACTCGAGCTCGTCGAGCCGTCGCGTCCGTGGGACGTCGCACAGGCGGAGGCGGTCCAGCCCGTCGAGCGGTGTCGCGAGTACCCGCTCCATCCATTCGACCACGAGGGGCGCCCACGCATCGTCGATGCCGAACCCGCGCAGCAAGGGCGGAACCACCGTCCAGTCGGGCGCCGTGAAGTCGATGGCTTCGAGGATCGCGTGCAGGCAACGACCGGCCCGGGCGCCGCGGGGAAAGCCGTGGCAGCCGCGCCGCGGATCACCTGCGTCGCCGGGTGGAGGCACGTCCCGCTGATCGTAGTCGGGTCGTTCGCGCTCGCCGCCCGCGGCCACCAGCGCCGAGAAGCTGGCGATGCCCCACACGGGCCGCACGCGATGAACGAGGCGTCGATACTCCAGGCGTTCGCGGTCGGGGTCGGTGCCCGCGAGCCGCGCGCTCACGGCGTCGTCCGGGAGGGGCTCGACGGCGATCGCGCCGCGGGCCGCCAGCGCGACGCGATCGACCTCGGCGCGCAGCGCGTCACCGGAGAGCTTCTTGTAGCGTTCCGCCACCGCGACCACGTCCTCGTCGCCACCGTGCAACAACCAGGCGAGGGGCGATGTCCCCCCCTCGTTCACCTTACCCCACGCGAGATAGCAGCGGTGCTGGGCGCGCGTCAGCGCCACGTAGACGAGGCGGAGACGTTCGGCGATCTCCTCTTCCTTCGCCCGCGCGCGCCGCTGCGCCATTGCCGGCGACCCGAGATCGAGCGTGGGGTCCTCGGCGTCCGGCTCGTGGCAGACCACCGCGTCGCTCTTGCTGGCGAAGAGGTATCCGTTCCACAGAAAGGGGCAGAAGACGATCGGATACTGGAGCCCCTTCGCCTTGTGGACCGTGACGATCGTCACGAGCGCCGCATCGCTCTCGAGACGGAGCAACATCTCGTCGGCACTGAGCTCTCCGAGCCGCGCCGCCTCCCGCTGGTCGGCGAGCCACTCGACCAGCGCGTCGATCCCGCAGCGATGGTGGCTCGCGTGGGTGTGGAGCAGCTCGATCAGGTGGAACAGATTCGTCACCCGGCGCTCGCCGTCGGGGAACGCGAGCAGCCGCTTCGCGACGCCTTCGCGCACGACGAGCAGGCGCAGCATGTGCACGAAGCCATACGTCTGCCATCGGTGGTGGTACTCGTGGAACGCCTCGACGCGCTCCTCCCAGGCCACGTCCTCGTCCGCCAGCCGCTCGAGCGCGTCAGCCGTGCCTCCGAGCATCTCGGTGGTGAGCGCCGCCCGGACGAGCACGCCCTGCCCCGGGTCCGCGACCGCGACCAGCACGCGTTCGAGCTCCGCGGCCTCGCGCGACGCGAACACCGAGTCGACCGCCTGCTGGACGCTCGGCACCCCGCGTGCGAGGAGCGCTTCGCGCATGCTGCGGCCTTCTTCGTTCGTACGCACGAGCACCGCGATGTCCCGCCCGTCGAGCGGGCGAGATCCCTGCGAGGAGACCCGCGTGGCGCGCCCGTTGCGACCGAGCTCGAGGAGCCGAACGATCTCGCCCGCCGTCGCCCCGGCGACGCGCTGGCGCGCGACCGTCTTCTCGACGGCCTTGCCGCCCTCGCCCTCGAGCCACCAGACGCGAAGGGGTGCGTCCTCGCCGTCCTCCACGGTGAGCGTCGCCTCGCGCGGCTCCGGGGCCGCGTCGCTCGGGACGAACGAGATCCCGTCGATCAGGAACGGCCGCGGGCTGGCGCCGAAGAGCGCGTTCACCGCCCGGACTAGGAGCGGATCGGCGCGCCGGTTGACGTCGAGCTGCGTCGTGTTCGCCGCCGTGGCCCGCGCGCGCAGGTAGCTGAAGACGTCGGCCCCTCGAAAGCTGTAGATCGCCTGCTTGGGATCGCCGACGAGGACCACGGGCAGCTCGGTGCCCTCGTAGAGACGCCGGATGATCTCGTATTGCGCCGGATCGGTGTCCTGGAACTCGTCCACCAGCGCCGCGCGGTAGCGACGCCGGACGGCCTCCGCGAGCCGCGGCCCGCGCACCGGGTCGGCGAGCGCGCGGGCCAGCGCCGCGAGAAGGTCGTCGTAGAACTGGATCGAGCGCTCGGCCTTTCGCGCTTCGAGCTCGCGCGAAGCATAGGCGATCAGGCGACCGCGCAGCGCCGCGCCGCGGTCGTCGTAGGCTCGCAGCAGTGCCGAGCCCGCGGTCCAGAGGGCCTCGCACGTCGCAAAGAAGGGATGGTCGGGCGCCGGCCGACCCGCCTTCGTCGCCTCGCGAATCCGACGGGCCGTCAGGCGCTCGATGTCCTCGTGAAGCGCCGGCGTCGGCGCACCGACTTCGACGAGCTCGTCCATCGCGCCGACGATGCGCTCCACCGTCCTCTCCTGGTATCGGGATCGGTCGAGCCCGGGGGCCCGTCGAAGCAGCTCGAGAACGCCGGCACGATCCCGGGGCCAGGCGGCGGCCACCACCCGCATCGCGCCGTCGAACGCGGATTCGAGCGGCCCGAGGTCGCCGGGATCTTCGGGCGCGATCACGCGCGCCCGGCGCGGCCCGAGGTAGCCACGCAGCTCGTCGCGCAGCCACTCCGGCGTCCAGTGCCGCTTCTTCACCAGGTAGCGCACCAGCATCGGCGATGCGGCGTAGAACGTCGTGCGCCAGAAGTCGTCGACGACCTCGAGCAGCAGGTCCTCCTGGTCCGGCACGAGCTCCGCGTCGAACGCCACGCCGCCCTCGAACGCACGCTCGGCGAGGACGCGCTGGCAGAAGCCGTGGATCGTGAAGACGGCCGCCTCGTCGAAGCTCTGTAGCGCGCGGCGCAGCGCGCGGTCCGCGGCGCCGCGATCCGGTACGCGCCGCAGGAGCTCGGCGTAGAACGGGTCGTTCGTCTCGCCGCGCGCGAAGACGTCGCGCGCTTCGGCGAGGCGCTCGCGAAGTCGGTTCCGCAACTCGGCGGTCGCCGCGCGCGTATACGTCACGACGAGGATGCTCGCCACGTCGAGCCCCGCCTCGAGCACGAGGCGCACGTAGAGCTGCGTGATCGTGAAGGTCTTCCCCGTGCCCGCATTCGCCTCGATCGCAGTCGTGCCGGCGAGCGGCGCGAACGCCGGCGTCACGAGGGGTCCTCCACCTGGTGATCCAGGAGCGGCCCCACGACCCGGCGGGCGAGCGACCGGAATTCGTCGCCGAGCGCCTTCGCGCCGCGGAACGCGAGCTCGTTGTACGGATCCTCGCTCTCGCCCGGCGGAACCTCCGGTGTTGCCGCCCGATTCCACTGGCGAAGGACGGCGCCCATGGAGTCGCCCCTGCTGGTACACAGTGCGTAGGACGAGCGCGGGAAGAACGGCAGCGGCCGTTGCAGACCGTCCCAGTAGAGCGCCAGGAGCTCCGCGAGCACTTCGCGCGGCCGTGTCGGCGGGCGCAGGACGACGTCACCGTGCGTCCCGAGCCACCGGCCCTGCGCGTCGCGACCGGTGTGGCTCGCGAGCACGAGGTGACGGATCCAGAGGGCCAGGCGGTCCTTCGCCTTCGCTACGGTCGGCCGGTAGTCGACGACGCCGCCGGCGCGGCCAGTCGGGATCGCGCCGTGCAGGCGGAAGTCGCCCACCAGGACGTCGACGGGTGTCGGGGGCAACCGTGGCGTCGGCAACGCGTCGTCGAGACGCGCGAGAAGATCCTCGACGCCCGCGGTCTGCTCCTGCAGCGCCACGTCGCCGGGCGCGCCGTGCGGCAGGAGCCCCGCCCCGCGCAGAAGCGGCTCCAGCTCCGCGACCGGCGTGCCCTCACGCCACAGGCGGAGCACCTGATCGCGCACGAGATAGCGCGACAGCGCATCGAGCACGAACGGCTCGCGGGTGTCGACGACGCCGCGCGCCGGCTCGAGGCGGAGTCCCAGGCGCTCCTGCAGGAGGAACTTCGCGGGGCCGAGGAAGAAGCGCACGAGGTCGTCGACGGACAGCGTGCGCCGCCCCGCCTCCGGGACGGGAAGTGGCCGCAGGACGAACGGGGCAGCCAGCTCGACGCGGGTTCCCTGCAGCCGGCGCGCCGCGCACAGATCGTCGGCGTAGCTGAATAGCGTGGCGCCCGGCATGAAGTAGGTGGCGCTGAACGGCTGCAGCGGATGGGTCTGCTCCACCTCCACGTCGAAACCGCAGCGCACGTAGTCGACCAGGTCGCGCACCAGCACCGACGGCGGACGCTCCGAGTTGTCCCGGATGTCGCGCCCGACGTACGAGAGATACAGGACGCGCCGCGCCGAGAGGATTGCCTCGAGAAACAGCGAGCGATCGTCCTCACGCCGCGAGCGGTCTCCCGGGCGGAAGTCGTCCGCCATGAGATCGAACCCCACCGGACGCTGCTGGCGGGGGAAGGCGCCGTCGTCGAGACCGACGAGGCACACCACCTCGAACGGGATCGAGCGCATGGGGACGAGCGCGCAGAACGTCACCCGCCCGGCGAGAAAGCGACCGCTCGCGACCGGTACCGCGAGTACCGCTTCGAGGTAGGCGCGGATGACGTCGAGCGAGACGGCGTCCCCGAAGCCGGCTCGCCGGATGACGCTCGCGAGTTCGGTGAGCGCACGCCGGATCGTCACCACGTCCTCCTCGTCCGCCTCCGAGGCGTCGAAGAAGCGATCGACCACCTCGCTGAGCGCGGTCGTCCACGCCAGCGGAGCGCGCGCGCCGCCGAGGTCGCGTCCCAGCGTGAAGCAGGCTTCGGCGAAGGTCGCGAGCAGGCCGAGCGCACGCGCCGACGTGCCCTCCACGTCGTCGTAGGGCAACACCCCGGCGAAGCGCCGGCGCTGCTCCTCCGGCAGCGCGTACCCGAGGAGCAGCCGGTCGAGCCCGAAGCGCCAGGTGTGCTCGTGCGTCGCCGGCAGCCCGAGCGCGGCGCGCGCGGCGGCATCGACCCCCCAGCGGATCCCCGTCGCGCGCACCCAGCGGCGCGCGCGAGCCACCTCGGCGTCCGCGAACCCGAACCGACGCCGGACGGCGTCGACGTCGAGCAGCGCCAGCAGGCTGTTCGCGTCGTACCGGCTCCCGGGTAGCGCGAGGAGCGCCAGGAACGCCCCGAGAATCGGCCGCTCGGCTCGCGCGCTCCGATCGGCGATCGTGAACGGGATCATCCGCTGGTGGGGAGCCGTCCCGAACACCGCCTCGATGCACGGCGCGTAGGCTTCGATGTCGGGGGTCATCACGACGACGTCGGATGGCTCGAGGTCGGGATGGCGGTCGAAGAGGTCGAGGAGCTGATCGTGCAGCACCTCCACCTCGCGCATCGGCCCGTGACACCGGTGCACCTGGATGGTGCGATCGTCGGGACGCGGGGTCTTGGGCGACGGGCCGCTGCCGCGCGTCCGCAGGTGATGGATGTCGGCCTGTACGGCGTGCAGGATGGAGGCCTCCGACGGCTCCACGTGCGCGTCGATCTCGTGGGCATTCCACTCGCGGACGAGGTCGCGGAGCTCTGCGAGCTGCTTGCCGAATCCGGCCAGCAGGCTGTTCCCCCGCGCCAGATCCTCGTCGCCGGCCGCCAGCGGGCTTCGTGCCAGCTCGCGCGAGCCCATGAGATCGCCCCAATACGTGGGGCTCGGGTTCAATGCGTACAGGTCGACGTCGATCCGCTCGGCGAGCCGGCCGAAGACGGCGAGATACGCAGGCGGCATCGCCGCGACGGCAAAGACCCGGACGCGCGCGGGCAGCTCGGCTCTCGCAAGCCCTCCTCCACCCTGGAGCGCGGCCACCAGAGTGTCGAGCAGCGTCACGCGGTGCGACGCATCGCTGCCGGCGACGAGGCGGCGCCACAACTCCGCCTGCCAGTGCTCGTCGGCGCCCGCTTCCCAGCGCCGGATCCAGTCCGGGCGGTAGACGAGATACTGATCGAACACGTTCGCGATGCGGCGCGCGAGCTCGTAGCGCCGGCGATCCGATGGACCGTCGGTGTAGGCGTGCAGTGCGGTGAACGGGGGCCGGCGCTCGAGGCGTGCGAGGACCCCGAGCACCCGCCACGTGAGCACCGCGGGGTCGAACACGTCCGCATTCGCGCGCTGGCCGAGCGCGCGGCCGAGCACGCTCCAGATGAACTCCGCCGGCAGGTCGAAGCGGACGTTCGCACACACGCCACGATCGCGCGCGATCCAGAGCGAGAGCCAGCGCGCCATGCCGCCGTTCGGTACGACCACGAGGTCGGGCGCGAGCGGCGCGTCGCCAGGCGCATCGAGCGAAGCCACCAGCCGCTCCGCAAGCACCTCGAGCCGGTTGCTCTCCGTCACCCGCAGCATGCGGGCCGCCTACCTCGCCATCAGGAACTTGACCGCTTCGGTCCAGCTGCCGAGCTCGCGACGGCGAAAGCGGAGCTGATGCCAGGCGTCGCGCAGCCGGTAGGTCTCCATGCGAGCGCGCGACAGGTGGCGCATCGGAACGCCGGGGTACTCGCGCTCGTAGCCGTACGCGTCGAGCAGATCGCCGGTCAGCTCCTCGATGGTGCGCCGGAGACCCGGCTCCATGCGCGCCTCCCACTTGCGCTTGTTGCCCGCGACGACCGCGCTGGCGCCCTTCGCGGCGCCCAGGTTCTCCGGCACGCGAAAGAGGCGGCCGGCGTCGGCGGGCGTCGGCACGCCCAGAAAGTCGAACAGGCGGTGCAGCTCGCGATGTGCGTCGTCGGTCAGGTCCTCGTACCGCAGCTCCACGTACCGCGACGGCCCCAGCGCCTGGCCGGCAGCGCGACAGCTCCGGATGCGATCGGCCCACTCCTGCGCCGTGCGCAGCGGCGCGTTCCCCCACGCCTCCTCGGTCGAGAGCACGCAGTCGCGCGGGTCGCGCACGATGTGGATGAAGCGCGCGCGCGGAAAGACGTCGGCCAGGAGCGCCACCTCGCGCATGTAGACCGGCGTCTTGTCGCCCCAGACGATCTGGCCCCACGGCTTCGGTGGGTTCGGGATCTCGCACCGGTGGACGCAGCAGAAGAGCCCGGCCACGACGCCGGGCCAGTCGTGCCGCGGGCACGCCGCCCACCAGTCGTCGTTCGACACGCGGACACCGCGGCGCTCCCACTGCCAGAAGGCGCGCGTGCCGCGGATGGCGGTCGTGAGGCGCTCGAAGCCGTCGCGCGTCGCGAGGTCGCCGTAACGCGCGATCGTGCGGGTGAACTTGGGGATGAAGTGCGATTCCACCTCCGACATCCAGACGTCCGGGCTCGCGTTCAGGAGCTCTCGGAGCATCTTCGTGCCCGAGCGAGGATTCCCGACGAGGAAGAAGGGCGGTGCCGCGCGCTCCACGAGTGCTGCGGTTGAACCAAGTTCGCCCTGGGGGAGCAAGCGCCGCCGGCGTATGGGAACGCCCGGACCTAGGTCCCGGTTCACGGCCCCGCCGGTTCGCGTGAACCGCGGGAAACGCCTTGGTTGCACTGGCCTTTTTCCCCTGTGTCGGGCGGCATGGCGGTTGCTGTGTCGCCCGCACGGAGGACGCAATGCAATCCCACACGGAGCAGACCGACACATTCGACGACGCCAACTTCGAATCCAAGTTCGCCACCCTGCTGCAAGGCTTCCGGTTCAAGGTCTGCGAGACCCACGAAGAAGCCGCGGAGGCCCTCGAGGTTCGCCGCCAGGTCTACTGCGTCGACGGCGGCTACTCGATCGCCTGCCCCGACGAATACGACCACCGCTCGTGGATCCTGCGGGCCGAAGAGGTCGCGACCGGCCGCTGCGTCGGCACCATGCGCCTCACGCCGCGCTTCGCGGGCTCGTTCGAGGCCGAGGAGTACTTCACGCTCCCGCGCGAGGCCCGCGCGTCGCGCAACCTCGAGATCACGCGCTTCGCGATCCTGCCCGAGTTCCGCCGTGACAAGCTGCAGATGCCCGCGGTCGCGTTCGGCCTCTTCCGCCTGTGCTTCGACATGTTCCAGCTCGTCGGCAGCGAGCGCTGCGTGGTGTCCTCGAAGCCCGAGCGGAGCTGGACGTACACGGCGATGGGCTTCGAGCAGACCGGCGACGTGGTCGCGTACGCGAAGCTGAACGGGGCCGTCCACGAGCTGCTGATCCTGCCCTTCCACGACGTGGCCAACCTCATGCGCGAGAACCCCTTCAAGATCCTGTTCGTCGAAACCGACTTCCCCGAGGTCATCGTGCCCAACCGGCGGCCTCCGCTGGGGCTCGTGCCCGATACCCGCGAGTTCCGGTTCGCAGTGGGTGCGTGACCTTACCGGTGGGGTCCGGCGATCCACCCGTCTCTCCAGGATCGTCGGGCCCCATCACCTCTCCTCTCCTCTCCTCCCGTCGCTTGCAGACCCGACGCCCCGCCCGCTAGTCATCCGGCGGGATGAGGGGACGGGGCGCGGCCGTTTGCGGACTCATCGTCGCCACCGCGCTCGGGGCCCTGGGCGCCGAGCCGCCGTTGCAGTCGCTCGCCCGCGAGCACGTGGGTGCCGATCAGGGGGTCTTCGCGCAGGCCGAGGACGGCACCGTGCTGGTCGCGCAGGTGGAGGACCGGGCCGTACACCCGGCGTCGGTCACCAAGATCGCGACCGCGCTCGCGCTGGTCGAGCGCCTCGGCGCCGACCACCGCTTCACGACCCGCTTCGTCGCGACCACCACGCCGCGCGACGGCCGGCTCGACGGCGATCTCGTCGTCGAAGGCGGCAACGATCCCTTCTTCGTCTACGAGAGCGCGTTCCTCGTGCTGCGCCGCCTGCACGAGATGGGCTTGCGGACGGTCGCGGGACGCGTCGACACGCGCGGCGTCTTCCTCTTCAACTGGCAGCCGGACCCGGGCGGCGTGCGTCTCCTGCGCGCGCTACGCGGCGCCGACGGGGCCGAGGCGTGGGCCGCCCTCGGCGATCCGCAGACGCTCGCGGCCGTCGCGCTCCGCTTCTCGCCCGGGCGCAAGACCGCCGGGTCGGCCGACGATCTCCTGGTCACGCTCCGCTCCCCGATCCTCCTCCACGTCCTGAAAACCCTGAGCGGCTACTCGAACAACGTCTACCACTACGCCTCGGACGCAATCGGCGGCCCGCATGCCGTCGAGACGATCGCGAAGGCGCACGTCTCGCCCGAGCTGCGCGACCAGATCGTGATCGACAACGGGGCCGGCGCCGGCACCACGAACCGGCTCTCGCCCCGCGTTGCGGTCGCGCTCCTGCGCGCGCTCGAGCACACGCTCGTCGCCCAGCACCACGAGCTGGTCGACGTGCTCCCGGTCTCGGGCGTCGACCCAGGCACGCTGAAGGATCGGCTCCTCGACCATCGTCGCTACGTGGTCGGCAAGACCGGGACGTTCGGCTCGGTCGGCGCGTCGGGTCTGGCGGGCATCCTGCGGTCGAAGCGGTACGGCACCGTCGCATTCGCCGTCTTGAACCACAACGTGCCCGTTCCCGACGCCCGCGCGCGCCAGGACGCGTTCGTGCGCGCGCTCATCGACGCGACCGACGCGGAAGCATGGCCGTACGACACGCCCATGCGCCCGACGTACCTGGAGGCGATCGTCGAGTAGGCTCAGCCCCGGCGCGCGGCCGTGCCGCCGTCGATCGGGACCACGGCGCCCGTGATGAACGATGCCTCGTCCGAAGCGAGGAAGGCGACCAGGGCCGCCACGTCGTCGGGCGTGCCGAAGCGGCGGAGCGGAATCTCCGCGAGCTTGCGCTCGCGCCAGCCCTCGCCGCGCACCTGCGACGAGAAGCGGCGCGAGCGCTCGGTGTCGATGAAGCCCGGCGCGACCGCGTTGGCGCGCACGCCGCGGTCGGCGTAGTCGAGCGCGATCGAGCGCGTGAGGCCCACGAGCCCGTGCTTGGAGGCGACGTACGCGGCCTGGTTCGTGTTGCCGGCGATCCCCGACGTCGATGCGACGTTCACGATCGCGCCGCGGCCGGCCGCCACCAGGTGCGGCAGCGCCGCGCGGCAGCAATGGAGGGCTCCGGTGAGGTTCACGGCCAGCGTCTCGGCCCACCACGACTCCGGCAGATCGGCCGCCGTCTCCGGAACGGCCGCGTCGCTGCGGTTCTTCGCCGCGCTGTTGACGAGGACGTCGAGGCGACCGAGCACCGCGACCGTCTCCGCGACCAGGGCGTCCACCCGCCCGGCGTCGGCGACGTCGCAGACGAGCGCCCGCGCGACGCCGCCGGCCTGCGCGACCGTCGCGGCAACCTCGTCGAGCGGCGCGCGACGCTGTCCGGTGACGACGACCGCGGCGCCGTCGGCGGCGAGGCGCAGCGCGATCGCGCGGCCGATGCCGGTTCCACCGCCCGTGACGAGCGCGACACGCCCCTCCTGCCGCCGCATCACATCGCCAGCCGGTCGGGGATCTCGTCCAGCCGGTAGAGCGTCTTGCAGTTCGTGTGCAGCATGCGCTTCACCTCGGCGGCCGGAACGCCGCGGAACACCCGCGCGATGGTGACGCGGCTGTTCGGCCAGTCGGTGCCGGTGTGCGGATAGTCGGTGGACCACATGAGGTGCTCGAGGTTCAACCGGTGCCGTAGCTCGATCCCCACGGTGTCGACCATGAACGTGGCCCAGAAGTTCCGATGGAAGACGCGGGACGGCATCGCCGCCGCCGTGCCGGTGAACCACCGGTAGCGCAGGAACATGTCGTCGGTCTGCTCGAGCATCGCCGGGATCCAGCCGATGTTCGCCTCGACCAGGAGCACGCGCAGGCGGGAGAAGCGCTCGAACATGCCAGAGAAGATCATGCGGGCGACGAGCGGCACCGTGTTCGCGCCCGACTTGCTGATCGACGCGCGCGGCAGCACGGCCTCGGGCTCGAACCGTCGCTGCTTCACGGGGCCGTCGGCGTGGAAGCTCCCGATGTGGAGCGCGACCGGCACGCCCGCCCCCTCGGCCCGCGCCCAGAACGGCGCGTCGTCCGGCGAGGGTTCGACGCGCCCGCTCGGGAAGGTCGAGATGAGGACGCCGCGGTAGCCGCGATCCATCGCCCACTCGAGCTCGGCAACGGCGTCCGCGACGCCCGTCGCGGGGATCACCGCGTGGCCGAACAGGCGCCCGGGCGCCACCGCGCAGAACTCGAGCTGCCACTCGTTGTACGCTCGCACGCACGCGAGCTGGAGCGCCCGCTCGTCGCCGAACATGCGCGCGCCCTCCTCGCAGACGCTGGGATACAGGAGCTGCGCATGAATGCCGTCGGCGTCCATGTCGGCGAGCCGCGCGCGCGGCTCGTAGTGGCCGCGCCGGATCGTCTCGTAGGTGAGGCCGGACGGACGAAAACCGAGGTAGCTCGTCCCCGCCGCCGCCATGAGCCCGATGGGACGCGTACGCGCGCCGGCGTCGAACGACCACACGTCGCCGTCGGTACCGCGGACGACCTTTGGCGCGCGCTCGCGCAGCGCGCGCGGCACGCGCTCCTGCCACACGTCCGGCGGCTCGTAGACGTGCGCGTCGGCGTCGACGATCGGGTAATCGATGCTGGCGACGTCGGCGAACGGCTCGGACATGCGGCCGCTCCCGGGCCGTCACCCCTCGGCGGACGTGAGGCTCTGGAGGCGCTCGACGGCCTCCAGGTACTCCTCGACGAGGCGCTGCATCACTTCCTTCACAGAGCGGACCTCGTTGAGCGCGCCGACGATCTGGCCGACCGGGTTGAACATGACCGCCTTCGCCTTGTCGGCGTAGCGATGGCCGCGCGCGACCGCGTCGCCGGTCACCATGAACTGCAGCGGCATGCCGAGCGTGCCCGGCGAGTCGGGGCTCTCCCATGCATCGGTCCAGTCGTTGCGCAGCATGCGGCAGGGCTTGCCCGTGAACGAGCGGGAGCGGACCGTGTCCTTGCTCGTCGCGTTCATGTAGCACTCCATCTGCGCCGGCGGGCAGTCCGCCTCCTTCACCGTCAGCCAGAGCGATCCCTGCCACACGCCCTGCGCGCCCATCGCGAGCGCGGCCGCGATCTGGCGTCCCGTGCCGACGCCGCCCGCCGCGAGCACGGGTGTCGGCGCCACGGCGTCGATCACCTCGGGCCACAGGACGACGCTGCCGATCTCGCCCGTGTGTCCGCCGCCCTCGGTGCCCTGTGCGATGATGATGTCGACGCCCGCCGCCTTGTGGGCGCGCGCCTGCTTGCCGGCCCCGCACAGCGCGGCCACCAGACGGCCGCTCGCGTGGATCTCCTCGATGATCTCCGCCGGCGGCGTGCCGAGCGCGTTGGCGATGAGGCGGACCTTCGGATGCCGGAGCGCGACCTCGACCTGCGGCGTCGCCGTCTGCGACGTCCAGCCGAGGAGCGCGCCGACGGCACGCTCGCCCTCGGGCAGCTTCGGCACGCCGTGATCGGCGAGGATCTTGTCGGCGAACTGCCGGTGCTGCTCGGGCACCATGCCGAGGAGCTGCTGCTCCAGCTTCACGGGATCGATCTCGCCGCCCTTGCCCTCGTACTTGCCGGGAATGACGATGTCGACGCCGTACGGCCGGTCGCCCACGTGCTCGTCGATCCACTTGCACTCGATCTCGAGCTGCTCGGGCGGGAAGCCGACGGCACCCAGCACACCGAAGCCGCCGGCACGGCTGACGGCGGCGACGACGTCGCGACAATGGCTGAATGCGAAGATCGGGAACTCGATCCCGAGACGGTCACACAGGGCGGTACGCATGCGGGGAGCCTCCTACGCTCAAACGAACGTTTGGTTACCGCGAGCCGCGGACGGGGTCAAGCAGCGCGCGGGCTATAGGCGTTGCGCATCGAGGACGAGCAGCGCGTCGCGCGTGGAGAGATAGGCGCGGCGGCCGTCCGGACTGAGCACGATCTCGCGCGGCTCGCTCGGAATCGCGACGTTCGCCACCACGGCGTTCGCCACGGCATCCACGATCGTCAGCGTCTTCTGCTTCTGGTTCGCGACGTAGACGCGCGTGCCGTCCGGCGACACGGCGAGCCCGGACGGCTCGACGCCCACGGGGAGCGTCGCGACCACCGTCCCGCTCGTGAGATCGAGCACCGACAGGGTCGGGCCGGCGAGGTTGGTCGTGTACCCGCGGCGCCCGTCCGGCGCGAGCGCGAAGCGGTACGGGCCGGGTCCCACGCTGAAGGTGCGAATGAGCTCCATGGTCTTGGGATCGAGCGCCTCGATCGTGCCCGTCGTGCAGAAGTCTTTGCATCCCGTCACGTAGAGCGTCCTGCCGTCCGCCGAGAGCGTCACGTCGCTCGGCCGCATGTCGAGCGAAGGCGAAAGGGTGTTCTGGGCCGTCAAGTTCACGACCGCGAGGTACTCCTTGAACTGGTTCGTCACGTACGCCGTGCGGCCGTCGGGCGACACGGCGATGCGACCGAACCCGCCCGGGTGGATGTCGACGACCAGGCCGATCGGCGGCAGGAGCGTCCCGGTGGCGAGGTCGACGACGGCGAGGCGCGCGGACGACAGGTTGTTCAGGAGCGCGTGCGCACCGTCGGGCGTGATCGCGACGCCGGTCGGGTACGGCGCCACGCGAACGGTCGTCACGATGATGTTGGTGTCGGTGCGAACGATCGAGAGCTGTCCGCTCGAGAAAGCGACCACGCGTGCGCCGTCCCGGCTGATCGCCAGCAGCGTCGGCGGAATGCCGAGCGGGAGGCTCGCCACCACGGCGGCGGGAGCCAGCGGATGCGCTCCGGGGCCGGAGCCGCCACCTCCCATCGTCGCGCAGCCGGTGACGAAGAGACTCGCTACGACCCATGCGCTCCGCATGGCCGGCGCATACCGCGTCCCGCCGAGGCACGCTAGCGCGTTGACTTCCGCCCACGGCCGGCCGACAGGAGGGCCCGTGACCCGGCCGCCACCGATACGGCTCGACGATCTCGCGCACCCGACGTTCCCGCCGCACGTCGTCGACATCCGCGCAGGCATGGCGGGCGCCGCCGCCGAGATCGCGCTCGACGCCGACGCGCTCATGGAGCGGGCCCGCGCCGAGACCGGCCTCGCGGACTTCGGCAATCTCGCCTTCGCCGGACGGCTCCGGATCCTCCTGCGCGCGCTCGAGACCGAAGGCCGGCTCTCGACGGTCGGCCGTGTCATGGCGCACGCCCAGATGCTGCAGCTCCTGCGAAACCGCCTCCTGCTGGAGAATCTCCTGCGCCGCCATCCGGAGATCGACGCCGTCCCGCTGCGCGCCCCGATCTTCATCGTCGGCCTGCCGCGCACCGGCACGACCCACCTCCACAACCTCATGGCGGCCGATCCGGCGCTGCGCTCGCTCCCCTACTGGGAGAGCCTCGAGCCGGTGCTCCGCGACGACGAGCGTCCCGCGCCGGGCGAGGACGACCCGCGACGCGCCCGCTGCGACCAGGCACTCTGGTTCGTGAACGAGAGCCTCCCCTACTTCGTCCGCATGCACGAGATGACGACCGATCACGTGCACGAGGAGATCCAGCTTCTCGCGATCGATTTCTCGACGATGCTGTTCGAGACGATGGGGCTCCTGCCCTCGTGGCGCGACGCGTATGCCGCGACCGACCAGACGCCGGCGTACGGCTACCTCGCCCGCACGCTGAAGGCGCTCCAGTGGCTGCGCGGCGGCACGCGCTGGGTGCTGAAATCCCCGCAACACCTGGAGCAGATCGGCCCCCTGGTGCGGACGTTCCCCGACGCCGTCGTCGTGTTCACGCATCGCGATCCGGCGTCCGTCGTCGCGTCGTACCTGACGATGGCCGCCTACACGGCGCGCATGCATCTCGAGCCGCCGATCGACCTCCGCGCCTACGGGCGCTATTGGCGGGCCCGCATCGAGGATCTCTTCCGTGCCTGCGTCCGCGACCGTCACCTCGTATCGCCCGAGCGCTCGCTCGACGTCCGCTTCGACGAGTTCATGCGCGACGACCTGGCGATGGTGCGCCGGATCTACGCGCTCGCCGGCCAGCCGCTCACGGCGGAGGGCCGCGCCGCGATGGACGCCTTCATGGCGACCCACCCGCGCGGCGTCCACGGGACGGTCGAGTACGACCTCGCGCAGTTCGGGCTCGACGCGGACGAGATCCGCCGTGCGTGCGGGTTCTACACCGAGCGGTTCGGCATCGCGTCCGAAGCGCGCCTCTAGCGGAAGCGCGGCGGCCGCTTCTCCAGGAACGCGGCCACGGCCTCCTTGTGCTCGGGCGACTTCCAGCACTCGCGCAGCATCTCGGATTCGAGGCGCTGCACGCGGCCGAGGTCGGTCTCCGCGGCGTTGCGCGAGAGCAGCTCCTTGATCATCCGGAGCTGTGGATCCGGATTCTCGGCGATCGTCGTGGCGAGCGCGAGCGCCTGCGGGACGAGCTCGTCGGGTGACGCCAGGCGGTCGGCGAGGCCCATCTGGTACGCCTCGGCGCCGGAGTAGAGCTTGCCGGAGAGGCACATCTCGCTCGCGCGGCCGAAACCGACGCGGCTCACGAGGAAGTGCGTGCTGGCGAGCTCCGGGACGAGCCCCACCTTGATGAAGAGCATCCCGAACTTCGCCTTTTCCGACGCGACGATCACGTCGCACGGCAGGATCATCGTCATACCGATGCCGACCGCGGCGCCGTTGACGCCGGCGACGATCGGCTTCGAGCGCCGCAGCAGGCCCACCCAGTCGAGGCTCGCCGGCATGCCGCCCGAGCCCCCCGCCGTATCCTCGCCCGGGTCGACGCCGTCGAGCCGCGACTTGAACGTCGCTTCCATGTCGGCGCCGGCGCAGAAGCCGCGCCCCGCGCCGGTCATCACGATCGCGCCCACCGCCGGATCGGCGTTCGCCTCCTCGATGGCGCGCGCCTGCTCGACTGCCATCGCCGGCGTCCACGCGTTCAGCTTCTCGGGACGATTGAGAGTGACGATCGCGACCGCGCCCTGCCGTTCGTACGTGATGACGTCGTAGGCCATGGTGGCCCACCATCATCACTCTCGCGCGCTGGCCGCAAGGCGTGCCGGGGCGAGCGCCGCACGAGCGGCGGGCGCGACGTACGGCGCGCTCCGGCCGAGGCGGCGCACGCGACGGCGCGATTGGAAGAGCCGCCACGGGCCGGCGAGGTTCCCGGCGACCTCCCACGCCAGCATGAGCAGCGTCGGAGGCATCCGGCGCACGACGCGGCGGACCGCCCGCCACCCGTGGGCCATCGGCAGGCCGATCGCGATCCGCACCAGGGCGCGCAGGTCGCCGTCGCGCAGGAGCGTCGTCAGGTGGTAGGCCACGTGTCCCGTGCTGTAGGCGACGAGCTGGCGGCGCAGCGCGTCCATCTCGCGCCGGTGGCGGTGCCACACCCACGCGTCGGGCGCGTACACGATCGTGCCGCCCGCGCGCAGGACCTTGTAGAAGAGGTAGGTGTCCTCGCCGACGCCGGTCGGCGTCCCCGGGCCGAGCGCCTCGTCCATGAGACCGACCTCGGGGTCGGCGAAGATCGTGGCCCGAAAGGCGGCGTTCGCGGTGGCGCCGAGCGTCCACGTGGGCACCGAGCCGAAGTGGAACGAGCGGAACCAGTGACCGTCCACCTTCACGGGCTCGAAGCCACGCCCGAGCCCGCCGTACGACTCGAAGAGGCACTGCGCGTCGGTGTCGAGCTCCAGCGGCAGCACGTTGCCGGTGACGGCCATCACGTGCGCTTCGGCGAACGGCGCGACGAGCTTCTCGATCCAGTCCACCGGCATGCGGACGTCGTCGTCGGTCGTGACCACGATCTCGCCGCGGCTCGCCGTGAAGCCGGCGTTGCGCGCATAGGCGAGACCCTGTCGCGGCTCCTCGACGAGCAGCACGCCCGGAAACTCGGCGACCACGGGCGCCGTCTGGCCCGAGGCGGGGTGGTTGTCGACGACGACGATCTCGAGGGGGCGCGACGTCTCCTGCTGCGTCAGGCTGCGCAGAGCCTGGCGAAGCTCGTCCGGCCGATCGTAGGTCGCGAGGACGACCGACACGGTCACCGCGGGGTCGAGACCCGCGGGGCCGGCGCCGGCGGGGAGAGAGCGGCGCTCGATTGCGCTCGTGACGTCGCCCTCGTCCGCACCCGCCGCCAGCTCGAGGAGGCGCGGTGCCACCGCCGCGAGCGCATCGCGCAGGCGCGGCGCGCTCACCGGATGGCCCTGGTTGTGGATCGTGACCGAGCCGAGGAGGTGATCATGCCAGGTGGCGAACACGGTGACGGAATCGACGTCGGCGACGTCATCGAGGGGAGTCAGCTCCTGGCCGACGTCCACCGAACGCACCGCGACCCAGCGCCTGCGGCCGTCGACGGATCGCACGTGCGGGCGCGGCGGTGTCGGGTCGGCTCCCAGCTCGACCGCCCTGCGATGCGCCGGACGCCAGCGGCCGAGCCCGACGACCGACCCCCACAGCTCGCTCCAGATGAGCCGGCGCGGAAAGAACTGCGGGTTCATCAGCACGAGCACGAGGCGACGCACGTACCACCACCAGAACCACCAGAGCCCGAGGCGCAGCGTACCGAAGCGCTCCTCGGGAAAGGCGGTGGCGGTGCGCACGAAGTGCGCGAACAGCGCGATGCCGTGGTTGCGGAGCTGCGTCTCGAGCTCGGGGAGGGATCGCCGGTGGCGATGCCGCACGATCGCGCGCGGCTCGTACACGAAGACGTGTCCCGCCTTGAGAACGCGGAAGAACATCTCGAGGTCGCCGCCGCCGTTCGTCACGGTGCCGACGTCGAGCGCCGGATCGAACTCGCCCACCTCCGCGAACAGCGCGCGCCGGAACGCCATGTTGGCGCCCGTGCCGAGGAAGCCCGAGCCGGCATACCACCGCGCGATGGCGCCCCCCGGGCGGACGCCGAACCAGCGGCGCTCGCAGCCACGCCCGAAGCCGCCGTACTCCTCGAACAGCGCCTGGGCCTCGGTTTCGAGCTCGTACGGGACGACGAGGCCGGTTGCGCCCATCACTTCGGGGCTCGCGCCGAAGAGCGTCGCCAGCGCACGCGCCCACCCCGGATCGACGATCGCGTCGTCGTCGGTGAAGGCGATCACGTCGCCGCGCGCCTCGCGGATGGCGCGGTTGCGTGCCCAGTCGAGGCCCGGCCGCTCCTCGCACACGTAGCGGACGCGCGGGTGCCGCTCGGCCACGAGCCGCCGGGTGGCGTCGGTCGCGGGCGCGTTGTCGATCACGAGTAGATCCACGTCGGGGAGATCGAGGACCTCCAGCGCCGCGAGGCATCCGGCGAGATCGTCGGTGCGATCGCGCGTGCACACCGCCACCGTCATCGATGGCAGGGCGCCGCCGCCTGGCGCCGGCGCGGCGACGAGCCGGTCGATCGACGTGGTGGCCGCCGGTCGGCCGAGCGCACTCTCGCCCACGCGTCGGACCGCGGCATCGCCGCAGGCCGCGAGCGCCGCCTGCACGAGGTCGCTCGCCCTGCATCGTCCCCCGCGAATCGGGACCGTGACCGATCCCACGGGCGCGCCGTGCAGGCGCACGAGACAGCGTACGCTCTCGTATCCGCCGAGCCCTTCGACGTCGGCCGGCGACGCCGTCAGCTCGAGATCGAGGGTCTTGATCGGCCGGAACATCAGCGCCGTGACCACGCGGGCTCGACGGCGACGACCCCGCTGATGGACCGCGCGCTCGCGGGGCCGTCCACGTGCAACCCGTGCATCTGCCAGTGGTAGTCGTAGGTGAAGTCGAACGTGGGCGGATAGAGCCCGACGGTCACGTGGTAGCTTCCCGGGAGCAGCGGCACGCGCGGCAGCTCGCAGCGAACGGTGCCGCGCGGGCCGAGCGGCGCGAAGGCCGCGGCCATCGATTCGGTCGTGACCTCGAAGCACTTCGTCGCCTCGTGGAAGATCGCGACGGTGAGCGCGGCGTCGGCGACCTGTGGATCGCGCTCGTAATCGAGCTCGATCACGAGGGGATCGCCGCTGCGAAGGCTCGATACCGGAACGCCGTCCGCACCGGACAGGCGCACCGCCACGACGCGCGCTTCCTGCGTGCCGAGCCGGCTTCCGTCGACCGCCAGCTCGACCGGCCGCCCGGCCAGGCTCGCCGCGCGCCGCTCCGTGCGCTGCCGCATGAGGTCGTCGTAGCAGCGCAGCGCCGTCTCGGGGTCGGCCATGGTCGCGACGCGGCCGTCCTCGAGCACCAGCACCTCGTCGCACAGCGCAGTGATCTGGTCCATCGCGTGCGACGTCATGACGAGCGTTCCGCCACCGGTCCGGAACGTCTTCAGGCGGGCGAGGCACTTCGCCTGGAAGCGTGCGTCGCCGACGGCGAGCACCTCGTCGACGACGAGGACGGTGGGATCGAGGTGCATCGCGGTCGCGAACGCGAGCCGCATGTACATGCCGGTCGAATAGGTCCGCACCGGCTGATCGATGAAGTCCTCCAGCTCCGCGAAGGCGATGATCTCGTCCTCGCGCGCGCGCACCTCCCGCTCGGAGAGGCCGCACAGCATGCCGCCGGTGAGGAGGTTCTCGCGGCCGGTGAGGTCGCCGTGGAACCCGCTCCCGAGCTCGAGAAGCCCCTGCACGGGTCCGACGCGACGTACCCGACCGCTCGTCGGCCGGCCCACGCCGCAGAGCAGGCGCAGGAGCGTGCTCTTGCCGGCGCCGTTGTGTCCGATGATGCCGACCGCATCGCCACGCGCCACCGAGAAGCTGACGTCGCGCAGGGCCCAGTGGTGGCCGTCGTCGAGCGGCCCCCGGGAGAGCGCGCCCAGCACGGCCGCCTTCAGCGTCACCGCTCGCGTGCGCGCGGTGCGGTAGCGCTTGGAGACCTGCTCGGCGGCGAGAACGGTTTCCATGGCGTCTCAGAGGACGTCGATCATGTCGTGCTCGGCGCGCCGATAGACGGCGTAGCCGACGACGGCGACCAGCGCGCTGAGCACCGTCGCGATGGCGAGCGCGAACAGGGACGGCATCGTGCCGTCGAAGAAGATGGCGCGGTATCCCTGGACGAGCCCCGCCATCGGGTTGAGGTCGTAGAGCAGCCCGAGTGTGCCCCGCGTCGCATCCGGCGGCCGGTAGAAGACGGGCGTCAGGTAGAACAGCAGCATCAGCCCCACCCCCGTCAGGTATTGGATGTCCCGGTAGAAGACGTTGAGCGTCGCGACGAGGAGCCCGAGGCCGACGATGAGCACGCCCTCGACCAACCCGAGGACCGGGAAGAAGAGGACGGCCGGTCCGATCCACTGCCCGTGCGTCACCATCACCACGAGCAGGATCGGCAGCGCCGCGAGATACGTGATCATGCCCGCGATCGCCGTCACGACCATGAGGACGGCCGGACGGAAGTCCGGGTGTCGCACCAGGTCGCGGTTCGCGATGAAGAGCCCGCACGCCATGCTGACGCAGGTGCTGAACCAGGTCCACGGCAGGAGCCCGCTGAACACGAACGCCGGGTAGCGCTCGATGCCGAGCGGCACGATCGTGTCGAACACCAGGACGAGCACGAGGAGCTGCGCCAGCGGAAGCAGCAGCGACCACAGGAAGCCGAGTGTCGAGCGCCGGTAGCTGAGCACGAACTCGCGCCGCACCAGGTGGCCGATCAGCGCGAGCTGGAAGCGGAGGGGGCGTCCCTTCACGTCGCGTCCCTCACGGTCGCAGCGCCACGAACACGACCGGGAGCTGGATCGCCGCCGCCCCGAGCGTGCAGAGCATGACCGGTACGTCCGCGAGCGCGAACCCGGAGACCAGGCGGACGCCGAGGGTGGTGAGCAGCACGGCGGCGAGGAAGACCTGCGGCGCGGCGAGCAGCGGTCGCGGCCGGCCGACCCGTTCCTTCGGCGTCGAGAGATGGGGAATCGGCACGTGGAGCACGGCGCAGGCGAGCCCGAGCGTGTAGACGGGCCACAGCGAGCACGCGACGACGTAGCCCCAGACCTTGATGCCGATCGACCCGGCTTGTGGGTTCCACATGCGGTTCGCGATCTGCCGCACGATCAGGATCGCCAGCCCGAGCGGCAGCGCATGCAGCATGTAGGAGACGAAGTCGGCGGTGAGCGCGGAATCATGCCGCGCAAGCACCCCCGCGGCCGCGACCGCATGGAGCAGGAACACGGGCCCGATCAGGTAGTAGGTGAGGCGCACCAGGTACGCCATCGACTGGCGCACCGCGAGCCGCCGGGCCACGCGCGGGAACACGTCGACCAGGATGCCGAACACGCCGCGCGCCCACTTGAGCTGCTGCTTGGTGAGCGCGCGCAGGTCGCTCGGCACGAGACCGTAGGCGTGCACGGTCGGGACGTACACCGACCGCCAGCCGACGGTGTGGAGGCAGGCCGAGGTGTGCAGGTCCTCGGCGAGGCCGGTCTGATAGCCGCCGATGTCGGCGAGCGCGCGACGGCGGAACGTCGTGTGGCTGCCCCAGACGACGGCGGCGCCGGCGCCATGCATGCCCATCGAGGTGGGACCGTAGATGTCGTAGGCCTGGTCGGCCGTCGCGCGCGCGATGAAGGTCTCGCGCGCGTTGCGGAAGGCGACCCCGGTCTGGACGAAGCCGACCGCCGGATCGGCGAAGTAGCCGAGCGCCGCATCGAGGAAGTCGGGTGTCGGCTCGTGGTCGACGTCGAAGATGGTGACGAACTCGCCCCGCGTGCGCTTGAGGGCGGCGTTCACGTTGCCGGCTTTGGCGTCCGCGTTGCCCGCGCGCGTGAGGTAGTGCGCGCCGACCTCGGCGGCGAGGCCGGCGAAGGCGGCGCTGCGGGAGTCGTCGAGGAGGTAGGTCTCGTGCGGATAGCGCATCGCGACCACCGCGCGCAGCGTGCTTGCGACGAGCTCGTAGGGCTCGTCGTACACCGGCACGAGGACGTCGACCGTGAGCCCCGGCGGGGGCGGGACCGCCGTCGGCTCGTCGACGGACAGGTACAGCACCCACGCACAGATGACCTGGACGAAGACGTAGAAGACGAGAAACGCCCCGATCGGGAGCATCCACCAGCCGTACTTCGCGCTCTCCTGGACCCACCAGCTCGCGTAGATGAGGAGGGACACGAGCCCGAGCCCTACGGCGGCGGCGACCGCCCGCCGTCGCGCCGCGCGCGACCACGGGATCTGGCGAACCGCCAGCGCGCTCACCTTGTCGGCGTCCACGTTGCTCACCATTTGAGGTACACGATCGCCACGCAGGCGGCGATCCAGAGTGCGATCGTCGCCTGCAGGGGGCGGTCGGTGAAGACGATCTCGCCCGGATCCCCACGGCCTTCCCCGTCGTAGGTGAGCCACTGGTAGCGGAAGAGCCCGTAGACCACGAAGGGGATGGTGTAGATGAGGCTCCGAGTACCGTGCACCTCGAGGGTCTCGGGAGCACGCGAGAACATCGCGTAGCAGACGATCGTCACCGCGCTCGCGATGGTCATCGTCTGTTCGAGAAACTCCGTGGTGTACGTCGCCCTCCCGTTGCCACCATTCACCGCGCCGACCGCCGCCATCTCGAGCAGCTCGTGTCGCCGCTTGCCGAGGGCCAGGAAGAGGGCCAGCACGAACGTACAGAGCACGATCCAAACCGACGGATCGATCTCCACCGCCTCGCAGCCCGCCTCGACGCGGATCACGAAGCCCACCGCGATCGCCATCACGTCGAGGAGCAGGAGCTGCTTGAGCACCCCCGAATACAGCACGTTGAGCAACACGTAGCCGATCAGCAGCGGCAGGATCCTCGGCAGGAAGAGCGCCGCGCCCCCCACCCCGACGACCAGGAGCGCCGCCTGCACGACCCGGGCCGTCGCCACCGACACGATCCCGGCTGCGAGCGGTCGCATCCGCTTGCGGGGATGCAGCCGATCGATCTCGAGGTCGCTGACGTCGTTGTGGATGTAGGCGGCGCTCGTGACGGCGCAGAAGAGGACGAACGCCAGCAACGCCGCCTTCGCCTTCTCGGGAACCAGCAGCGCATTGCCGAATACGAGGGCACCGAAGACGAAGACGTTCTTCACCCACTGGCTGCAACGCAGAAGGTCGAACGCGACGCCGAACGCCGAGCGTCGGGGCTCATCCATCGCGTCGCTCCAGGAGCTGCACCTCGACGCCGACCGGATGGCTCGACTGCTCGACGGCGAAGCGCCGCTTCAAGTCGTCGATGCATGGCGCGCTGGCGTCGTCGTAGTCGCGTCCGCGGACGACCCAGAGCGTGCGGGCCGCCCCGAGACCGGCCTTCTCGAGCCGCGCCTCGAACTCGTCGCAGCCGAAGAACGAGACGACGTGCAGATCGGGACCGTAGTACCAGACGGCCGACTCGATCTGGCCGAGCGCCACGACGGGCGCCTCCCGCTGCGGGGTCCGCCGGATGGAGGCGAGGGCGCCCTTCACGTCCTCCTTGGCGAAGCGCGGATCGAAGAAGTAGTTGCCGATCGAGACCGCGAAGCACACGAGCACGGCGGCGAGCGCCACCCCGCCGAGCCACCGCGGCGAGACCGCGGTGATTCCGACGGCGAGGACGACGATGAACGCCGGCAACGCCGCCAGCGTATAGCGGACGTTGTAGGCGACGTTCGTATTGTAGGCGAGGACGAAGATCAGCAACGGTGGCCCGCAGAGCCAGGGCAGCACGACGGCCATCGCCTCCGGCGCGTGCCGCAGGTTGAGGATGCCGAGGATGACGAGCGGGGCGATGACCGCCGCCACCACCAGGACCTCGGGATAGCTCGCCACGACCTCGGAGAGCGCCGGGTAGTGATGCAGGTATTCGAGCGTCGGCCCGAACGAGAACCCCATCGTGTAGGCGAACAGGGTGTACGGCAGGACGGCGAACGGCACCGGTCGCCCACGCGTTCCCGTCATCGCCTGGTGGTGGTTGATCATCAGCCACACGACCGGCGCGGCCAGGACGAGGGCACCGATGCCCACCCACAGCTCGCCCCGCGACACCCCTCGGCGGTCACTTCGCAGACGATTCAGCCACCAGGCGGACACGGCCTGGCTCGCGACCACGGCGACCCCGAGGACGAAGGTGTAGAGCCCGACGATGGCGACGAATCCGTACGCGAGCCATGCGCCGGCGCGTCGGGTGCGGACGGCGTGGATGAGCGCCAGGTACGACAGCGCCGTGATCGGGACCCACGGCGCATACCAGCGCGCCTCCTGGCTGTACCAGACGTGGAGCGGCGCGCAGGCGAGGAGCAACGCCGACAGGATCGGGATCGGCGGCGCGAAGAGCGTCGCGGCGACGAGGTAGAGGATCAGGACGCCCACCGTGCCGAAGAGGACGGAGGGAAACCGGGCGCTCCACTCCGGTCGCTCCGCCGAGAGCGCGAAGTGCGTCAGCAGGAGCGACAGCGGCCCGCCCTCGGCGTGCAGGACGACGCTCTGCATGAGGTTCGAAACCGGCTCCGATGCCGCCTGCACCTGGTACACTTCGTCGATCCAGAACGACTGGTGATCGAGCCGGTAGAGGCGCAATGCAAAAGCGAGCGAGAGCACCACGGCCAGCGCGATCACCGAACGAGTGCGACTCCCGCTCACGGTACCGACCCCTCTCGACCGCACACGACGTTGGGTGTCGGCAGCATGACGGAAACATGAAGGGACCATATGGTCACCCCACCCGCAAGTCTCCACAGGGCCAGCTTTTGCGCTGGCTAGCTCTATGCGCGTCCGCAGTTGAGGTTCTAGCCGGCAATCCGGCGACACCACCACGGGGCCATCTCCTTTGACGGCGTCCGCCGAACCTGGCGAGCCGCGGCCGGCTCTGCTACGCAGCCCGGCCATGGGACCTCTCACCGGACGGAAGATCGTCGAGCTCGCGGGCATCGGCCCGGGGCCGTTCTGCGCCATGCTGCTCGCCGACATGGGGGCCGACGTGGTCCGGGTGGACCGGACCGCCGACGGCAACCTCGGCCTCCCGAAGACCATGAAGTTCGACCTCATGAACCGCAGTCGCCGGTCGATCGCCGTCGACCTGAAGAAGCGCGAGGGGGTCGAGACGGTGCTGCGGTTGATCGACAAGGCCGACGCCCTGATCGAAGGCTTCCGCCCCGGCGTGACCGAGCGCCTGGGCGTCGGTCCGGACGTCTGCCTCGAGCGGAACCCGCGCCTCGTCTACGGCCGCATGACCGGCTGGGGACAGGAGGGCCCCGTCGCCCACGCGGCGGGACACGACTGGAACTACATCGCGATCACGGGCGCGCTGCACCCGATCGGGCGCCACAAGCACGAGCCGCCCGTGCCACCCCTGAACCTCGTCGGCGACTTCGGGGGCGGTGCCCTCTACCTCGCGCTCGGGATCGTGGCGGGCATGCTCGAGGCCGAGAAGTCGGGCAAGGGTCAGGTGGTGGACGCCGCCATCGTCGACGGCGCGGCCTCCTTGATGACGCTCTTCTACGGCATGCACGCGTCGGGCATGTGGATCGACGAGCGGGTCGAGAACATCCTCGACACCGCCGCGCCCTTCGGCGAGATCTACGAGACCAAGGACGGGAAGTACGTCTCGGTGCTCGCCATCGAGCCCAAGTTCTACGCCGAGCTGATCGAGCGCATGGGCATCGCGGGCGAGGGCCTTCCCCACCAGTACGACCGGGGCCAGTGGCCGGCCATGAAGAAGCGCTTCGCCGAGGTGTTCAAGACGAAGACGCGCGACGAGTGGTGCAAGATCCTCGAGGGCACGGATGCCTGCTTCGGGCCGGTCATGTCGATCACCGAGGCGCCGAAGCATCGCCACAACGTCGCGCGCGGCACGTTCGTCGAGGTGGACGGCGTCGTGCAGCCCGCGCCCGCTCCCCGTTTCTCCCGCACGCCCGGCGCGATCCAGCGTCCACCGGCGGCGCCCGGCGAGAACACCGACGAGGTGCTGCGCGACTGGGGCTTCAGCGCCGGCGACATCGCGGCGCTGCGGCAGGCGGGGGCGGTGGCGTGACCCCTCAGGGGTTCCGCACGCAGTCATAGGTCAGCGGGATCGTGGGGCCGAGCTCCACGACCTGCATGTCGCTCACCGCGATCGCGTACAGCGAGTGCGAGTCGATGCCGACCTCGTCCCACGCGTGGGTCGTATCCGCATCGCTCGCCGCGGTGAGCGCGATGTTGCCGCCGTCGGAGAGGAACATCCCGTACTTCTGGAGCGCGCGGGCGACGACGCGCGCGCCGTCGCTCGGCAGGGTGTCGAGGGGGAAATCGGGGCGCAGGCGGAAGCGCACGCCGTACGGCGGCAGATCCCCGCCGCCGCTCGGGCCGCCAGCGTGGCTCGCGGGATGCACGTAGACGCCGCCGCGCATGCGCTCGTTCGGCAGAATGAAGCGGATCGCGTGGGGGATCTCTCCGGCCGCGACCTCGTCGGCGGTGAACAGCATGGCCGCCATCGGGAAACCCGCCGCATCGGCGGACGTGCACTGCTCGCCGCGCAGGCTCGGCGGGTACGAGCGCGTGAGGTCCCACACGACGGCGCACCGGGTGCGCGGCACGCCGCCCACGACCGTCGCCTTGTAGGCCTCGTAGAGGCGCTTGGTCGCGGGATCGACCACCAGCAGATGGCAGTCCTCGCCCGCCGTGTTGCAGGTGTAGCCGCCCTGCCCCTCGATCGCGCCCCCGCCCGGGAGCGGGAACGGGAACGCCGGGTCGCAGTCGGGCGAGTAGTAGCCCGAGCTCTCAACGAAGGTGACGAACGGCGTCGCTGTATCGACGCGCAGGACGTGAAGCCCGAAGTCGATCTGCAGCACGTCGCCGTTGCCCCAGCCGCCGGCGTTCTCGAGCGCGGAGATGATCGCCGCCGACTCGGGGCTCGGGTCGAGACCCGACACGTCCTCGTTCCAGGGATTCGGCGCCTCGAACAGCCCAGGCAGGGTCGTCGACGTGGTGGCGCTGCACGCACACGAGACGCAGTAGAGGCCGCCCGCACACGGGACGCCGGTCTCGCAGGCCTCGCCGCTCGCGGCATCGAGCCGCCCGTCACCACAGCGGCTCGGGCTCGCGGCGACGACCATCCTCTTGCGGCCGCGCGCGCGCAGCGTCCCCTGCGCCGACGTGCACGCGGGGGGATCCAGACGCGCGCGCAGCCGAACCCTGCTCGCGCCGCCGCCGCACGCGTCCCACCGCGCACGGACGAGCGTCCCCTTGCGCGTCTGGGACAGGCGAGCCGCGACGGGATCGCACCAGCCGTCGATGCGGACGCTGCCGTCGGCGCCGACGACGATCACGTCGAACGCCCGCCCGTCGGCTGCAAGCGAGCGGTCCGAGACGAAGCGAACGTCCGGACACGGCACGGGCGGCGGGGTCCGGGCGACGGCGGCGCAAGGCGCCAGCCAGACGAGGACCATCGCCACGAGCCGCATTCCCGCCATCTCCCCGATCCAGGGTGTCAGGGGTCGTCCCGACCTTCAAACCGAACCGTTGCATGACGGGGCGCAGGCTCGTAGGAGATTGCGCTCATGGTCGGCATCGTCTCCTACGGCTCCTACGTCCCGTACCGGCGCCTCAAGCGCTCGGCCATCGCACAGGTCCTCGGTGTCCCATCCGAGAAGGGCGAGCGAGCCGTCGCCAGCTTCGACGAGGACAGCGTCTCCATGGCCGTCGAGGCGGCCCGCGACGCGCTTCGCGCGGCGCCGGCGAAGTCGGTCGAGGCGCTCTTCTTCGCGACCACGACCCCGCCCTATGCCGACAAGCTGAACGCCGCGCTGGTCGGCGCCGCCGCGCTGCTGCCGCCCGAGCTGCGTGCCGCCGACTGCACGGGATCGGTCCGTGCCGGGGTCTCGGCGTTCCTGCAGGCTGCCGACGCGGTGCGCGGTGGTGGCAAGCAGGCGCTGGTCGCGATCGGCGACGCGCGCCTCGCCGCCCCCGAAGCCAAGGCGGAGCGGACCAACGGCGACGGCGCGGCCGCCTTCGTGCTCGGCTCCGAGGGCGTCATCGCCGAGGTCGTCGCGTCGGCGTCGCTGACGCGCGAGTTCCTGGACACCTGGCGCCAGCCCGACGAGACGTTCCCGCACTCCTGGGAGGAGCGCTTCGCGCTCACGCAGGCGTACTCCCCGCTGCTCGGAAAGGCCGTGCAGGCGGTCCTGCAGAAGGCCGGTGTGCAGCCCGGCGATCTGGCCGCGGTCGTTCTCGACTGTCCGAACCCGCGGGCGACGGCCGACGTCGCGAAGCGTTTGAAGCTCGAGCCGACCCGCTTCGCCGACCCGCTGGCGTTGACCGTGGGCCAGACGGGCGCGGCGCACGCCGGCCTCATGCTGGCGAACGTGCTCGCGGCCGCAAAGCCGGGTGATCGCGTCCTGGTGGCGCTCGCCGCCGACGGCGCGGACGCAGTGCTCCTGCGCGTCACCGACGCCATCGGCGCGTACAAGCAGCCGCGCTCCGTCGGGCGCCTCATCGAGTCGAAGGGCGAGGTCGGCTACGGCACCTATCTCAAGTGGCGCGAGATCCTGCCGACGGAGCCGCCGCGCCGGCCGGACCCGGTGCGGCCCGGTGCGCCGCCGATGCTGCGCTCGACGCTGTGGAAGCACGGCTTCGTCGGAACCAAATGCACCGCCTGCGGCACGCCGCAGCTCCCGCCGCAACGCATCTGCGTGCGCTGCGCCGCCAAGGACGAGATGGAGCCCTACCCGTTCGCCGACCGGACGGCCCGGATCGCGACCCTGACGCTCGACCACCTGGCGTTCTCGCTGAACCCGCCGACGGTCAGCGTCGTGCTCGATTTCGACGGTGGCGGCCGCTTCCTGTGCGAGATGACCGACTGCGACCCCGCGGCGGTGGCGATTGGCGACGAGGTCGAGATGACCTTCCGCCGCATGTTCACCGCCGAGGGCGTGCACAACTACTTCTGGAAGGCGCGCCCCCGCCGCTAGGCCGCCGCAAGGCCGCCGCAAGGCGTTCAAAGGAGATCACCATGGGCAGCAACGGCATCAAGGATCGCGTCGCGATCATCGGCATGGGCTGCACGAAGTTCGGCGAGCATTGGGACAAGAGCGCGGACGACCTCCTGGTCGACGCCGCCTACGATGCCCTGGGCTCCGCGGGCATCGAGCCGAACGACGTCGACGCCTACTGGCTCGGTACGCTGGGACAGCTCTCGGGGCTGACGCTCTCGGTGCCCCTCAAGATCCCGTACAAGCCGGTGACGCACGTCGAGAATTACTGCGCGACCGGCTCCGAATCGCTGCGGCAGGCCTGCTACGCAGTCGCGAGCGGCGCCTACGACGTGGCGATGGCGATCGGGGTCGAGAAGCTGAAGGACTCGGGATACTCGGGCCTGGTCGGCGCCGAGCCGCCGAACGACGGCACCAACTCCAGCATGACCGCCCCGGCGTCGTTCTCGCTCCTCGCCCCCGCCTACTTCAAGAAGTACGGCCTCGATCCGAAGAAGGGGAAGGAGGTCCTCGCGCGCATCGCGTGGAAGAACCACAAGAACGGCGCGCGCAACCCGAAGGCGCAGTTCCAGGCCGAGGTGCCGATGGAGGCGATCCTCGCCTCCCCGAAGGTGGCCGAGCCGCTCGGCATCATGGACTGCTCGGGGGTGTCGGACGGCTCCGCGGCCGCCATCGTCGTGCGGGCCGAGGACGCGAAGAAGTACTGCAAGGACCCGATCTACATCAAAGCGCTCTCGTTCGTCGCCGGACCCGGCGCCGGCCACATGGACACCGACTACGACTTCACGACCTTCCGCGAGGTCGTGGCGTCGGCGGCCGACGCGTATCGCCAGGCGGGCATCACCGATGCGCGCAAGCAGCTCTCGCTCGCCGAGGTCCACGACTGCTTCACGCCGACCGAGCTCGTCCTCTACGAGGACCTCGGCTTCAGCGCGCGCGGCACCGCCTGGAAGGACGTCCTCGACGGCTTCTTCGATCTCGAGGGCGGCCTGCCCGTGAATCCCGACGGCGGCCTCAAGTCGTTCGGCCATCCGATCGGGGCGTCGGGCCTGCGCATGATGTACGAGTGCTGGCTCCAGCTCCGTGGCGAAGCCGGGCCGCGCCAGATCAAGAATCCGAGGCTCGGCCTCACGCACAACCTCGGCGGCTTTCCCGGCAAGTGCGTGAGCTTCGTGTCGGTGGTCGGGCGCGAGGGCGCGTAGCGACGCGGGCTGCGTCTAGTCCTCGCGCGGCGGACCAGGCTCCATCGGCGCGACCGCGTCGAGGGCGAAGTCGACCGTGACCGCCTGTCCGGGCGCGACCGTCACCTCGCGCTCCTGGCTCCCCAGGAGCTCGTGCCAGACCGCGATCTTGTAGGTGCCCGGCGGCACGTCGCCCAGCGTGAAGCCCCCGGACGCATCCGTCACCGCGACGTAGGGATTCTCGGCGACGAATAGATACGCGTGCATCCACGTGTGACGCACGTTGCAGTTCACGTGGACGATGCCGGGATCGGCCAGCACGCTGTGGACCGTACGACCCTTGGGAACGGCCAGGTTGAAGAGCGTGCGCGTTCCGAGCCAGGCGTGCGCATCGTGCAGGAACGGATCGTCGTTGCGGATGTCGAGCGTCTGGCCGACGGCCGCGGCGACCACGTGCGGCACGAAGGTGCACTTGCGGTTGTCGAGGCGGACCGGCTCCGAGCGCGCGATGGGCTTGCCGGCCCCGACGTCGACCAAGCGCACCACGGCGTTCGCCAGACGATGTTCGGAGTCGATGACCAACCGTTCGTCCGGGACGCTCTCGCCGCACTCGTCGTGCTCCTTGAAGACGGGCTGCGGCGGCAGGGGCGTGACTTCGCCGGTCACCCGAACCTGGCCGGCGATCTTCGCACCGCCGGTGACCTCGATTTCGCGGTACGCCCCCTCCACCGCCGCTGCGCCAAGCCCGAGCAGCGCCGCGGCGAGCCCCAGGGCGATTCGCCCGCCAGTCCAGTTCGCCATGGTGGCAACCCTCCGCCCCGAGGCGGAGCAGGAACCGTACCACGAGCCGGAGCCGGCCACCCCACGCCGGATGGAGCGGGCCTCTCATCCGTGGGAATGCGCCGCGCTCGCACTGGCCGCCGTCGCGAGACGCCTACGCGCGGCGTCCCAGGCGATCGAGCACGTTGCAGGTGACCCGGTCGATCGAGGGATCACCGAGGCCGTGGACCCAGTCGGTGCAGCCGGTCGTGAGCACGATGCCCCCGCGCGTGTAGCAGCCGAGGACGGCGTGGCCGTAGCGCAGGCGGTCGCAGCTCGCGACCGAGTCGTCGCCCAGCAGGCGCTGCGCGTGGAACTCGAGCTCGTACTCGCCACCGGGCGGCAGCTCGAGGGGCGTCGTGTGACGATCGAACGGCATGGCCGGCGCGGTCGCGAGCACCTCGAACCCGGGCGGGCAAGCGTCGCGTCCCGTTGCCACGGGTCGCCCGTCGACCATCGCGAGCTCGCAGCCGTCGCACTCGTAGCCGACCACGACGTCGCGCGCCCCGAGCAGGTCGCCGAAGCGCAGGCGGGTGCCTTCGAACGCCCAGTGCTCGGGGCGATGCACGACGTAGCCGCCGCTCGCGTGCGGCACGCTGCCGGCGATCCGCGAGTAGCCGCCGCGCGTGAACGACACGCCGGTCATCTGGGTCTCGGGCCGGCCGAGGATTGGATCGGCCCAGATCGTCGTCGTGAGACGCTGGCGGTCGGTGCCGAAGAGCGGGTCCTCGCGGAAGCGGTGCTTGAAGCAGGTCTGCACGTCGCCCGCCAGCCGCACCTGCCAGTAGCAGACGTTGCCGGAGAGGAACGCCGCGTTGCCGCCGGCGCCGACGAACGACTCGACGGCGTCCCGCATGCCCCACGACCAGTACTCGTCGTGTCCGACGCTGAGGTAGAGCCGCCGGCCCTCGAGCAGGCCCGGCACGCGCTCGAGATCGGCGTTGATTGCGTAGTCGAGCGCGTACCCGGCGCCCTCCGCCCAGACGGCGAAGCGCCGCTCCCACGTCGCCCAGCCAGCCATCCCGTGCCACATCGAGAGGCCGTGCTCGCTGACGCCGCCGACGTACGCGTCGACGAACGTGCCCGGCACGACCGAGGCCAGGCGCGCGCCGCGCTCGTCGGGCTTGGCGAGCATGCCGCGCCCGAGCGGCCGCGCGAACGACGCCTCGACCGACCCCGTATAGTAGTTGCGCCCGCCGACGTCGTTGTAGGCGTTCCAGGTGTTGGTCGCGAGCACGAGCAGCATCCGGTCGGCCGAGGGGCGGCGGGCGCGCACGACGAAGAATGCCGTCGGGAGCGCGGGCCCGGCGGCGCCCGCCAGCGTCACGCGGACGAGGTAGCAGCCGCTCCGCCAATCTTCCCCCACCCGAAACGCCAGCGTCGCTGGCCAGCGACAGCCGGCTTCCGGCGCGTCGTCGGGGATCGCGTGCTCGGCGACGCGCACGTCCTGCCGAAGCACGCACCCCGGTGCGACACCGTCACGCACGACCTCGATCGTCGCCGTCGGTCCCGGCGCGGAGACGTGGACCATCACCTCGTCGCCGGGTAGCACGCTCTGGGGTTGGCAGTAGGCGAGCGTCATGACGCTGGTCGGGTCACCGCAGTGGCTGGGCTCGTGACATGCAGACCCTCCCGATTGGGGGACTCCTCCAGCACGGCGTGCCGAGTCTACGCTGGGCCACGGCGCAAGCGCTCCAGCGTCTCCTCGAATCGCCCGGCGTAGAACGGCTCGCCGATGGCGACGACGCGCAGGACCTCGGCGTCCGATCGCGACGTCATCGCCGCCGACGCGGCGGCGAAGAGCGCCGCGCGTGCCTCCTCGTAGACGGGCGGCAGCGGCGGTCGCAGCGCGGCGCGATCGGGCAGCGCCGGGAACGGCGCGTGGGGCTCGGTCTGGTACCAGTAGGCGAGCGAGGCGTACTCGTTCGCGAAGTTGTTCGCGTGTCCGTGCTCCACGGTCCACCGCAGCGAGCGGGTGAAGCGGATGGGATCGTGCACGAACCAGCGGTAGGCGCCGACCAGGCCCGACCAGTCCGGCGACTCGAGCAGGTGAAAGCCGTGATACGGCGCGGCGAATTCCGTCGTCGGACAGGCGCCGCTGCCGAAGATCTCCTCGGTGCCGGTGCCGTGGATCGCCGGCGGCCACGTCTCGCCGTCGACGAACACCATGTCGTCCCCCTCGCCGTACCAGCCGCCCGCGACGTTGTTGATCTCGAGGAGCAGGCCGACCATCTGCCCTGCGCCCGTCGCGTCGAGGGCCACGTAGTTCTCGGCGCCGTCGAGGTTGATGCCGCCGTGGAGCTGGCGGTTCGGGCGCGGGCCGACCGGCACCGTCGGCTTCTCCTGGCGCCACTGGGCATGGAAGCGCAGCACGTCCTGCGGCGGCGGCCGATCGTAGGTCTCGTAGTCGATGTGGTACCAGAACGCCGGCAGCCCGCCGCCGAGCGGCCGCTCGCCGCGGTGCTCGATGGTCACGCGGGCACTGGTCGCGAACGGCATCGGGAAGTAGGCGTTGAGCGCGTGCGACGCCGCGAAGCCCGCGTTCACCGACGTGAGCGCGGTACGGATCGGCCGCACGCGCGCGTGGGCGATCGTGAAGAAGTCGCCCAGCGGGACCTCGACCGACGGCGTCGCCTCGCCGTCCCACCAGCAGCGCACGATCGCGTCACGGTAGTCGACCGGATCGGGCAACACGAGCGCGCAGTACACGTGGGTGATGCAGCCGGGCCCCTCGTGCTCCATCAGCACGGCCGTCTCGCCGGGGCCGACGAACAGGAAGTCCCTGTTGCCACCGCTGCGATCCCACGACGACGCGCGTCGGCTCCGCGCCCCGGTCGACGTGAAGAGCGAGGCGAGCGGGTGGCGATCCAACGGGTGACGATCCATCGCGAGCGCCCCGATAGACCGCCGCGCTCGTCGGGGTCAATCGTGCGCAGGCGAGGTGCGGCCGAGTCCGCTCGCCATCGCCTGTTCCCACGCCGTCGTCCCGACGAGCGAGCTCGGCGGCACCGGCGGCGCCGGCGCGGCGTCGGCGCGGGGCGCCAGCTCGAGCTCCCAGAAGCCGACGTCGTGCCATCGGCCCTGCTTGTGGCCGCACGCCCGGTGCACGCCGACCAGGCGGAAGCCACATGCCTCGTGCAGTCCGACGCTGGCGGGGTTCGGCAGCGTGATCCCGCCGATCGCGAGGCGGTGGCCCTGCAGGCGCAGGCAGGCGATGAGCGATCGATAGAGCCCTCGCCCGACGCCCTGGCGGTGCACGTCGTCGCGGACGTACACGGTCGTCTCGACCGACCACTCGTAGGCGGCGCGCGCACGCCACGTGGTCGCGTAGGCGTAGCCCAGCACCTCGCCGTCGCGCGCGTACACGAGCCACGGGAACTTCGCCCCGACGGTCGCCACGCGCTCGCCGAATTCCGCCTCCGACGGCGGGTCGTACTCGAACGTGATCGCCGACGTGCGAACGACCTCGGCGTAGATGGCGAGCATTGCGGCCACGTCGCCCGGGAGCGCGAGGCGGATCGTCGGCGCCATGCGTGCGACCGTAGCGCGACGGACCCGGGCGCCGCCAGCCTCGCCTGCGTTTCGTCGCCCACGACGATGGGCTAGAGACGATCCATGGAGCAGCGACGTCTCGGCAAAGGCGGTCCGATGGTCTCGGCGCTCGGGCTCGGTTGCATGGGCATGTCCGAGTTCTACGGCGCCTGCGACGACGCCGAGTCGATCGCGACCATCCATGCGGCCCTCGACGCGGGTCTCGACTTCCTCGACACGGCCGACATGTACGGCCCGTACACGAACGAGGAGCTGGTCGGCCGGGCGGTGAAGGGGCGTCGCGATCGGGTCGTGCTCGCCACCAAGTTCGGGATCGTGCGCGACGAAGCGGCGCGGACGGTTCGCGGCATCAACGGGAAGCCCGAGTACGTCCGGGCGGCGTGCGACGGGAGCCTGCGGCGTCTCGGCGTCGACACGATCGACCTCTACTATCAGCACCGCGTCGACCCGAACGTTCCGATCGAGGACACGGTCGGAGCGATGGCCGAGCTCGTCCGCGCCGGCAAGGTGCGTCACCTGGGGCTCTCCGAAGCGGGCGCCACGACCCTGCGCCGCGCGCATGCCGTCCATCCGATCGCGGCGCTGCAGTCCGAGTACTCGCTGTGGACGCGCGATCCCGAGGACGGGATCCTCGCCGCCTGCCGCGAGCTCGGCATCGCGTTCGTCGCCTACAGTCCGCTCGGGCGCGGCTTCCTCACGGGGCAGATCCGCCGCTTCGAGGACTTCGCCGCCGACGACTACCGGCGCCTCTCGCCGCGCTTCCAGGGCGAGAACTTCCAGCGGAACCTCGATTTGGTCGCGCAGGTCGAGACGCTCGCGCGCGAGAAGGCCTGCACGTCCGCGCAGCTCGCCCTCGCCTGGGTGCTCGCGCAGGGCGACGACGTCATCCCCATTCCGGGCACGAAGCGCCGGAAGTACCTGGCCGAGAACCTGGGAGCGCTCGACGTCCGCCTCGGCCGCGCCGACCTCGATCGGATCGCGGCCGCGTTCCCCACCGGCGTCGCCTCGGGCGAGCGCTACCCGGCCTTCATGATGGCGGCGGTGAACCGCTGACGGCGTCGGCGGCGCGGGCGACGGCCGACTGGATCGAGAGTCGCTGCGCGCTCTGCGGCGGCGAGGGCGGCGAGCGCCTGTTCGCGATCGAGCATCCGGACGCGCCCGAGGGGCGCACCTTCCACGTGCGCTGCCGCTGCGGCCTCCGCCGTCTCGATCCCCGCCCGAGCCAGGAGACGGTCGCGCGCTACTACGCGGCCGAGCCCGACTTCAACGCGTACGGGGGGCGGCGGCGCGGCCCCCTGAAGCAGCGGCTGTGGGACGCGCTGCGCGACGGCGCCGCCGCACCGGCGGGTCAGTCGGTCGTCGGCCGCGCGCTCCGTCCCCTCACCCGCCCGATTGCGCGCTGGCTCTTCGACGTGAACGTGCCGCTCGACGGCCGCCGTGGCCTCCGCGTGCTCGAGGTCGGCTCGGGTTTCGGTGACCTGCTCGTCTACTTGAAGGCGCGCGGCTGCGACGTGCTCGGGACCGACCTCAGCCCGGCCGCCGTCGCGCGAGCGGGCGAGTACGGCATCGAGGTGCGGCTCGGGGCGCTGCGCGACCTCGCGCTTCCGGCAGGCGCCTTCGACGCCGTCGTCATGAGCCACAGCCTCGAGCACGTGCCGGACCCGAACGACGAGCTGGCCGAGGTCGCGCGCCTGCTCACGCCCGGCGGCCGACTGCACCTCGCGGTCCCGAACGGCGACGCCGTCCGCCTGCGGCTCGACGAGGCCGGCTGGGTGCACCTGTCGGCGCCGCTCCACTACTGGTTCTTCGACGCCCGGTCGGTGACCCGACTGCTCGAGCGGCACGGCTATCGCCTCGTCGGGGCGCCGGCCACCACGACGCGCCATCACGCCCTGCTCTCCTGGCGAACCACGCGCCGGTACGCCGGCGTGGCGACCGCCACGCGACAGCTCGCGCGCTTTCTCCGCGAGTCGATGCGGGCGCACGACGGCGGCGACGTGCTGCGGATCGTCGCCGTGCGCGGCGCCTGAGCAACCGTCTCGATTACGAGACCCGGATGGGAGTGGGTGTCGGGCCGAACCGATGCTGACGCATGAGGCTGTTGAGGTGGATCAGCAGTGTCCGCATGCACGCCACGAGCGCGACTTTGGGCTTCTTCCCAGTGGCC
>DATJZY010000139.1 GCA_035577985.1 Candidatus Eisenbacteria bacterium | reverse complement strand
TTGCCCGAGCGCACGATGGCTCGAACCAGTCCGTCGGCGACCCACAAACTCGTGTCGGGGGACTGTGCGCTCGCCGAGCTCGCGAGGAGCAGGGCCAGTCCCATCAGGGAGCGAATGCGCCATCGGCCGAGGGTCATGCCTTCCTCCACGATCGAGTGTGAGCTGCCCACCCGATTACGTCCGGGCGGCCGAGCCCGAACGCCCGTCGAGGGGTTCTGCCCGTAGCGAGATTCGCCGCGCTCGGGGGAATCAGGCGGTGTTCCCGCCGTCAGAGCGGTACTCATGTCTGCCGTGCCGGAGACTCTTGGGAAGCCACTCCGCGGGACGATGGGACGCCTCGCCACGGTCGCGATGGTGGCGGCCGTTCTCTGGGCTGCCACTCTCGCCCACGCACAGACCGACGTGGCGAAAATGAGCGGCGCCGGCCACGACATCCGCAAGTTCAAGATCGCCGACGGCATCTTCCAATTCATGACCATGCGGGACAGCTACGTGCGGGAGCTGAACTCTGTGGTGATCGTGAACTCCGACGACGTGCTGGTGTTCGACACCGACACCCGGCCCTCGACCGCGCGGCTCATCCTTGCCGAGATCCGCAAGATCACTCGCAAGCCGGTCCGCTACGTGGTGAACTCCCACTGGCATCCCGACCACTGGTCCGGAAACCAGGTCTACGCCGACACGTTTCCCGACCTCGAGATCATCGCGACCGAGAAGACCGTCGAGTTCATGCGCAACTCCGCCAGCCTGTGGCCCAAGAAGTTCCGCCAGCAGCTCGATGCGATGCAGTCGGATCTCGAGAAGGAAATCGCGTCCGGCAAGGGCGCCGACGGAACTCCGCTCACGACGGCGCAGCGCAGCAAGGACGAGGCGGACGTCCGCGACTACCGGAGCTTCGTCGAAGAGGCCGCGACTCTCCGCCGCGTGTATCCCACGTTGACCTACGAGAGCCGGCTCACGCTCGAGCACGGCGGGAGGGAGTTCCGCTTCATGAGCATGACCGGGGATGCCGAAGGGACGACCGTGCTCTACCTGCCGCACGAGAAGGTGCTCATCACCGGAGACGCGGTCTCGTACCCGATTCCCTACATCACTCCACCGCCGACGCGGCAGGCCGAGACGCTTCGGGAGCTGGCCCGGCTCGACGCGGACGTCATCATCCCGGGGCACGGGCCGGCGTTCCACGACCAGCAATTCCTGCGACTGGAGTTGGCGCTGCTCGAGACGGTGACGAAGGGCGTGCGCGACGCTCTGCGGAACGGAGCCCAGACCCTCGACGAGGTGCAGCGATCCGTCACCGCGGAAGATCTGCGCGAGCAGTTCACCCACGGTGACAGCGATCTCGAGACGCGGTTCCGCGACCGGGTGAAGGCGCTCGTCAAGCTCGCGGTCCGCGAAGCTCGCGACGGACAGGACCTGCCCTAGCGCCGGCGGCCCCAGAGGGCGTAGCATTCGGGGCGACGCACCACACCGCCGCCCGCCCCGCAGTCGATGTGCCGCGTCTTCGACGCCCCGCACTTCATGGACACGACTCGGGGGTTCGATCATGAGCGCAACCAGACTGGTCATCATCGGCGGCGGCCTCGCCGGGCTCTCGGCGGGATGTTACGCGCGCGCCAACGACTTCGACGTCACCCTCATCGAGCACAACCTCGCGCTTGGCGGAGTCTGCACCGCCTGGCAGCGCGGGCCCTACCTCGTCGACGGCTGCATCCACTGGCTGACGGGCGGTCCGTTCACGCGGATCTACGAGGAGCTCGGCATCATTCCCCCGGTGCGATTGCACGTCCTCGACGAATGGATGCGCTACCGCCATGCGAAGGATGGATGGGAGATCAGTGTCCAGCGGAATCTGGCGACGATGTTCGACGCGCTACGGGATCTGGCTCCCGAGGACGCCGACGAGCTGTCGCGCATGTGGGAAGGGGCGGAACGCATCGCCGACCTGCAGCCGCCCATCGAGCACGCGCCCGAGGTGACGGGCCTCACCGCGCAGCTGCGCCAGCTCTGGGAGATGCGCGGACTCGCTCGCGATTTCGTGCACTTCACGGAGCCCATGTCCGCATGGGCCGACAAACACCTGAAGAGCCCGCGGTTGCGCGGCATGTTTCGCCGAATGATGCCTCCCGAGGCACCGCCGTTCTTCCTGCTGATGTTACTGGGGTATCTCGCGCGCGGATGGCTGTCGCGGCCGCTCGGCGGCACCGCCGCGTTTCGCGACGCCCTGATTGCCCGTTATCAATCGCTCGGCGGGCGCTCCATGATCGACACGACCGTCGAAGAGATCATCGTCCGTGACGATCGCGCGCGCGGCGTGAGGCTGACCGACGGCACCATGATCGAGGCCGACGTGGTGATCTCGACTTCCAGCGTTCCCGAAACCGTGTTCCGGCTGCTGGCGGGGCGCTACGGGGCTCACGAATGGAAGGCGCGCATCGATCACCTGCGCATGTTCCAGCCGATCGTGCTCGCCACCTACGGCGTCGCGCGCCCGCTCACGGGACAGCCCTCGACGCTGATCGCCGACGCCATCGAACCGCTGGCGGTGGGCGACCGGCGCAACGATTCGCTCTATCTGCGCCTCTACAACGACGACCCTTCGTTCGCCCCGCCCGGGCACGCTATCGTGCAGGCGATGGTCGAGACGAGCTACGAGTGGTGGGCGACTCGCGGCGCGCGATATCAGCACGAGAAAGAGGCCGCCGGGGATGCGATCCTCACTTCGATCGATCGGCTCGTTCCCGGCGTTCGAGACGACTTGCGAATGGTCGACCTCGCGACGCCCCTCACCTACTGGCGCATGGCGCGATCGTGGCGTGGAGCATTCGAGGGCTGGCTGCCAAAATCTCTGAACGTCACGTATGTTCCGAAAACGCTGCCCGGGCTGGCCGACTTCTACATGGCGGGTCAGTGGGTCGAACCCGGTGGCGGCGTGCCGATGGCGACGATGTCGGGCCGGCACGTGATCGAGAACCTTTGCGCGGCGCACCAGCGACCGTTCCGCGCCGGGAGCGAGAGCAGGTTGACGCCCGCTACGGCGACGTAGGACGTTCACGGCTCGGAGGGCCGTGAATGCCGGGGACGTTACTCGCCTCGGCCGCGGCGCCCCTGCCGCCTCATCGCTCCGGTCGCCGCTCCATCATCAGATGGAAGCCGCTCTCGCCGGCGCGCACGAACCCGAGCCGTTCATAGAGCCGGATCGCGGGGCTGCTGGCGAGCACGTAGAGGTTCACCGGGACGCCGCGCGTCTCGCCCTCGGCGATCAGCTCGCGCACCAGACGCTCGCCGATCCCGGCGCCGCGACGCTCGGGGAGCAGCGCGATGTCCACG
>DATJZY010000138.1 GCA_035577985.1 Candidatus Eisenbacteria bacterium | reverse complement strand
GGCGACGCCGACGCAAAGACGTTGCGCGACGCCCTTCCCGCAAAGCGACGCCGATGACCGGAGAGGTGTTGCTCGGTGCCGTCATGGTATTCGGGTTGGCTTCGGCGTGGGCGGGACCGAGCATGTTGCATCGTGCTCGATGGCAAGCGAGGGCCCCGAGAGCCGCGCTGGCGCTGTGGTTCGCCTTCGCGGTGGCGGCGCTCGTCGCCACGGTCGGCGTGATCCTGAGCGTGGGGATCCGCCCGTGGCGGATGGCATTCGTTCCGGGCCTCAGGAGAGCGCTGTGGTGCCTGGTGGAGTGTCGCTGGGGCGCCTTCAGCCCGCTCCAGCTGACGCTGGTCGTACTCGCGCTGGGACTCGGAATCCAGTTCGTGGTCCTTCTCGCGAACGAGTTTCGCAGGACCGCGCTGGAACGACGGAAGCACCGTCGGGTGCTCGGCCTCGTCGCGGAGCCACTTTCGGGCGACGACGGAATGCTCCTGCTCGAGCACCCGTCGCCGGTCGCGTACGGCGTGCCCGGCCTTCGGCCGAGGGTGGTTCTCAGCACCGGCACGCTCTCGCTGTTGAACGAGCGCGAGCTGCAGGCTGTGCTGGCGCACGAACGGGCGCACTTCCGCGCACGTCACGATCTGGCGGTGCTGCCCTTCGCCGCTCTCGCGTCCGCGCTTCCGTGGCTGCCGCTTGCCCGGGACGGCCTCGCTTCGGTGCGCGCGCTCGTGGAGATGCTCGCCGACGATTCCGCTGCGAGGCGCGAATCGACGACGGCGCTCGCCGCCGCCATCGTTCATGTGGCTCGAGGGGTCGTGCCCGCCGGGGCGCTCGCGGGCCGCGGTGGCAACGTCGCCTGCAGGGTTCAGCGTCTCAGCGCGGATCGACACGCTGCGCGAACGTGGATGACACCGCTCGCCTACGGAGCAGCGTGCGTCATCGCGGCCGTGCCGTGCGTACTCCTGGTGGCGGCATCCGCGAACCTTCGATAGCGTCGGATGCAGGCTCTCCGGCCCGTGCCTCCCATCCCCACATTGACCGAGTTGAGCAGGCGGGACGCCGTCCGAATGCTGCTCGCCGCCGGGGGCGGAATGGTCCTCTCGTCGATGCTCGCGTCCTGCGGGTCGTCGGGGGCATCGGCTGCGCCGGCCGGGTCGATGTCGGAACTCGCGAGCGGGTCCAGAACCTACTCACTGCTGAGCTCCGTGACGGCCGTGAACCCGGGGGTCAACCGGTTCGCGTTCGATCTCGCCTCAACCTTGGGTCAAATTCTGACGGGGGGGCGCCCGGAGGTCTGGATCGCCGAGGACAAGCAGTCCCGTGCAATCGGCCCGGCGACCGCATCCTGGTACGGGTTGACCGCATACGGTCGCACCGGCGACCGATCACCGCGGACGAACATCCCCGGTCTGTTCGACGTCTCACTGAACCTTCCGAGCGCCGGCGACTGGTACGTCCTGGCACGGGCCGTGGGCGCGGGTCTGCATGTCGCGGCGATGGGAGCGATTCCGGTCGTCACGGGTCACGTTCCCGCGGCGCTGGGGTCGCCCGCCGTCTCGGTGCCGACTCCGACATCGACGACCGAGCAGGGGTTGGGCGAGATCTGCACCAGGCAGCCTCCCTGCCACATGCATGCCATCTCGTTGGACCGGGCACTCAGGCGAGGCCGCCCGACCATCGTGGTGTTCTCGACTCCGCTTCTTTGCCAGAGCAGGTTCTGCGCCCCCGTGACCGACGAGGTCATCCTCACCTCGTCCCAGATCGCACGTCATCGGGCCAGCTTCATCCACGTCGAGATCTACCTACCGGGCAAGGCCTTGCGACCCCCGGCGCCCACGGCGGCGAACCGGGCACCAGCAGTGAAGGCGTGGGGTTTCGAGACCGAACCGTGGACGATCGTCATCGATCGCCACGGCATCGTCAGGAACAGATTCGAGGGACCGGTCGCGGCGCCGTTGCTCGAGGCCGCCGTGCAGCCCCTGCTGGGGTGAGGGCCGTGGGTTTCAATGGTGGGCGCGCAGCGCCGCGCCGTCGGGGCTCACCGCGAA